>SKPH01000014.1 GCA_007119615.1 Syntrophomonadaceae bacterium
AAATTACGCCGCTGAACGAACCCCGCTTCGCCGCGGGGAAGTAAGCGGCTTCCTCCTTCCCCTGCCAGTGATGCGAAACGTTCTGGATGCTTATTCTGAGGCAAATTCAAACTATATATTTAATTTTACCTTAATGGAAGCGCGGCGGCAAGAAACCGGGGGCGGGTAATGTTTTTTAGAGGTTCAGGTTTTCGGATAAAAGGCAGTTGGAAGCGGTGGTAAAGTTTGACTTGTCCCGGTCTTGGTGATATTATGGCAATGTGCAAAACTGCCAGGCGCCCGTGGTGAAAGGGATATCACGCAGGCCTCCGGAGCCTGAAGTCGGGGTTCGAATCCCTGCGGGCGCACCATATTGAGGAGCAACCTGCTTTCGAGGTTGCTTATTTTTATTGCAAAAAGGAGTGCTGAAGCAATGCCAAAGGTCAAATTTACCCCCCAGAACAAAGATATTGACGTTGAAGCCGGAACAAATTTACTGCAGGCGGCAAACCAGGCCGGTATGTATATCGAAGGTGACTGCGCAGGCAGGGGTACCTGCGGAAAATGCCGGATTAAAATTACCGGGGACGTTAATTTCAGCCCTACGGCTGCAGAAGAAAAACATCTTTCATCCAATGAACTGGAGAGCGGCTGGGCTTTGGCTTGTCAGAGAACTGTTGACCGGGACATGATCATTGAAGTGCCGATCCAAAAAGATGCCCACCTGCGTAAAACAACCCTGGCCGGTGGCGTGGAAGAACTTGTGGCCGACCCGGTGGTAGAAAAGGTTGCCGTTAAGTTAAGCCGCCCTGCCGTAAATGATCAGACCGCTGACCTGGAGCGCCTTTTAGGCCACCTGGAGCGTCCCGGGTTGGCTGTTGAACTGCGCGATCTTTCAGGCTTCCCCTCCTTACTCAGAGAAAACTCTTACTCCGTAACCGCGGCCCTAGCCGGTAATAAAATCGTCTCGATTGAACCGGGCGATACGACCGATCAAAACTACGGAGTAGCTTTTGATATCGGGACCACGACGATAATGGGCTCGCTGATTGATCTAAAAACCGCTTCAGTAATCGCTGTAGCGGCGTCAACCAACCCCCAGAATGCTTTCGGAGCCGATGTGATCTCGAGGATTACCCATGCTTCCGGAGGGAAAGAGAATCTAAAGCAACTTCAGGACAAGGTAATTGAAGCGGTAAATATGATTATTAAAGACCTTCTGAAACAAACAAGGGTTGCCCGGGACCGTGTTTACGAGCTGGTCGCTGTCGGCAATACTACCATGAGTCATCTCTTCATGGGGGTTGATCCGACCTACCTGGCTCCCGCTCCGTTTGTTCCCGCCTACAGCCGGGCCCTGGAAGTTGAAGCGGCAGAGCTGGGCTTGAAAATCAACCCATCCGGCCGAATCACCTTTCTGCCCAATATTGCGGGGTATGTCGGCTCAGACACTATCGGCGTTATCCTCGCTACCGGTATGGACCTGCGCAAGGATAACTGCGCTGCAATCGATATCGGCACCAATGGTGAACTCGTGGTGGCGGCCAACGGCAGGTTGATGGCCTGCTCTACTGCGGCGGGCCCTGCTTTTGAAGGAGCACAGATCAAACACGGCATGCGGGCAGCGGCCGGAGCAATTGAAGCCTGTGATTACCTGGAAGGTGAAATTAAGCTGGGTATGATCGATGATGCCAGGGCAATCGGGATCTGTGGTTCGGGCTTGATTGATGCCGCCGCCGCTTTGCTGGATGCAGGGCTAATCGAGCCAAGCGGGCGCTTTGTCAACCCGGAGGACAATCCGGAGAAAGTCCCGGACAACTTTAAAGAGCGGCTGCGGCAGGGCAAGGGCGGTTTTGAGTTTGTGCTGGTACCGGCCAAGGAATCCGACACCGGCGAAGATATTGTTTTGACCCAGGGAGACCTGCGCGAGCTGCAGCTGGCCAAGGGGGCTATCTATGCCGGCCTGATGATCCTGCTTAAAGAAGCAGGAATTAAAGCAGATGATCTCGACCAGGTTCTGCTGGCCGGCGCTTTCGGCAACTACGTCCGTAAGGAAAGCGCACTGACGATCGGACTGCTGCCCCCGCTGCCTCCGGATAAAATAGTTGCTGTAGGCAATGCCGCCGGGGACGGTTCTAAAATGGCCCTCGCCTCCAAAGTGATCCGGGAAAGAGCAATTGCCCTCCCTGATAAGGTTGAACACCTTGAACTGTCAACCCGTTCCGATTTTCAGGATATTTTTATCGATGCGATGGCGTTTCAGAAAATATAACAGCGCCAATTTTTCCGGCACTCCGTTCCCGGGGGCAGGAAACAATGGTGTCTTGTAGAAATATTCATAAATCACCGGGCAAAGTTCCTGATAGCTCCGGTAAAACAAACTTTTCAGGAGGAATTAGTTATGACCTTAGCTAAAGATATTATGAGCAGTCCGGCGATCAGCATCAGGGAAGATCAATCAGTGAAAGAGGCTCTTGACCTGCTGGCCAGGCACAATATCAGCGGTCTTCCTGTAGTCGATGATGATGGCAAAATAGTTGGCATTATTTCCAACACTGATGTTATCCGCTACTCCCAGCAAAAAAACGTAATCTCACAGCACAGTGCTTCATTCTGGGTTTCACCCTACACGGATATGGACGATATAGCAAGTATTCGCAAGGGTTTCGAGATGCTGCACAGAACCAGGGTCGACCAGTTAATGACCAGGAAAGTTTACTCAACCAGCGAGGAGACATCCGCTACTGATGTGGCAAAATTAATGAACCGCCGCAATGTTAACCGTATACCGGTAGTCGACGCTTCCAAGAAACTGGTTGGAATTATAACCAGGGCCGACATGGTAAAATGTATGGCAAATTTATAAGAAGTGAGACGTGAGAAACCTGCTGAAAATTAAACTGCTGGCCGGGATATGGACCGCCAAGGTTTTAACTGCCTTAACCAGAATCCTCGGCCGTGGCGGCACTACCCTGCCCGGCAGGGTGGCTTTGAAGCTGGAACCGTCAGTTACATCAATTCTCTCAGCGCAGCTTACCAAAAACAGTATTATCATTTCCGGAACCAACGGAAAAACAACAACCTCCGCCCTGGTTACCGGCATCCTCAAAGAGGCCGGGTACAAATGTACTCATAACCAGGCTGGCTCAAATCTATCCTGGGGAGTAGCTTCGGCTTTGATCGGGGCATCCACATGGTCGGGTCGTCTCGATGCAGACTATGCTGTCATGGAGGTTGATGAGGGCGCTTTTCCGGGAGTAGCAGGTGAGATCCAACCCGGGGGCGTAGTGCTGACCAATATCTTCCGGGATCAACTGGATCGTTACGGTGAAATTGACTATGTCCTGGAGGCAATTAAGCGCGGCCTGGCATTGCAACCCGTAAACGGTTTCGAAGTAATCAACGCCGACGACCCCTCTCTGGCCAGTATCGAAAGCGGTTCCGGGAAAAAAAGATGGACCTACGGGCTGGAGCTGGATCTACCCGCCGACAATTTTCAGAATACCGGGAGGGATATAAAAACCTGCCCGGTTTGTTCCGGCAAACTCGATTATGATAAAATTTACTTCGCTCATCTAGGGCATTATCACTGCCCGAGCTGCAGCTATAAGCGTCCCAAACCCGATGTCAGGCTCACCCGGCAAACAGTAACTCCCGACGGCTCTTCAATTATAGAGATCAGGTTTCCTGAAACTTCTCTCGAGGTTAGATCCTCCCTGCTGGGAACATATAACCTGTATAATATTTTGGCTGCCCTAACCTGCGCCAAGGCGCTGGATATTGGGGATTCAACCATGGTGCGGGCTTTGGAAAGAGCTGCTCCATCGTTCGGAAGGATGGAACGTTTCGAGCTGGAAGGGAATAGTATAATTATGGCCCTGATTAAAAACCCGGTCGGGGCTAACGAAGTGCTGAGGACAATCCTGGCGCAGCAAAACGAAATCAGCCTGCTGGTAGCCATTAATGATAAAATAGCTGACGGTACTGATATATCCTGGCTCTGGGACGTCGATTTTGAACAGCTGCCCTTAAAATCTGAAAACATATCCGGCGTAACCGTATCCGGACTGCGGGCCTGGGATATGGCTGTCCGTTTTAAGTACGCAGGTTTTGATCCCGATCAGATCCAGGTAGTGGAAAATACGGGAGAGGCAATTGAATACGCCCTGAAGCAGGTGCCTCCCGGGGGCAGGCTCTTTATACTGCCAACCTACACGGCAATGCTTGAAATGCGGCGCAAACTAAATAAACTGGGCCTGGGCAAACCTTACTGGGAGGATTAGAGATGGCTGAAATACAGATCTATCATCTTTACCCGGGGCATCTAAATCTATACGGCGATCGGGGTAACATGCTTGCCCTCCTTCGCAGGGCCAACTGGCGGGGGATTAAAGTTGAAGTAATACCCGTTGAGCCGGGCGGCAGGATCAATTTTTCAGACTGTGACCTGCTTTTCATGGGCGGCGGCCAGGACAGCGACCAGAAGCTGGTAGCTGCGGATTTAGAAGG
>SKPH01000009.1 GCA_007119615.1 Syntrophomonadaceae bacterium
CCGGCAAGTCAAGGTTTTTGAACGTTATCAAGGCAACCCCATTATCGCCCCGGACCAGTGGCCTTACCTCGCCAATGCTACCTTTAACCCCGGTGCGGTCAGGCATAACGGTGAAACAGTTTTACTGGTGCGCGTTGAAGATATGCGTGGGTTTTCACACCTGACCATTGCCCGCAGCATTGACGGCAAAACCAACTGGCAGATTGACGAAACACCAACCCTGATTCCCAGTCCCGATTACGACGAAGAAAAATGGGGGATTGAAGATCCGCGTATAGTATGGCTCGAAGATCTGGAGCAGTATGCTGTTACATACATCTCTTTTTCCAAAGACGGGCCCGTTATCTCCCTGGCCCTGTCTAAAGACCTGAAAACCTTTAAAAGACGCGGGGCGATGCTACCCCCGGAAGACAAGGACGCATCACTATTTCCCCGCAAAATTAAACGTCGCTACATGTTGATTCACCGGCCGATCATCCGCGGCGAAGCGCACATTTGGATCGCCAGTTCACCCGACCTTGATCACTGGGGAGAACACAAGATTCTCCTACCCGTCCGGCCCGGCTGGTGGGACAGCAGCCGCGTCGGCCTCGGACCGCCGCCGATTGAAACAGACGAAGGCTGGCTGATAATCTACCACGGCGTGCGAATGACCGCCTCCGGCAGCCTTTACCGCGTCGGCCTGGCTCTGCTCGATCTCGAAGAGCCCTGGAGAATCAGGAAGCGCTGCGATCAGTGGGTCTTCGGGCCGCACGAGGCTTACGAAAGAATCGGTGATGTGCCCGGAGTTACCTTTCCAACCGGAACGGTGTTCGATCCGGAAACAGGTGAGCTGATCATGTATTACGGCGCCGCCGATTCTACGATCTGTATTGCAACAGCCCAGCTCCAGGATTTGCTGGATTATCTACTAACCTGCAGCGATTCGAATGAGGAGGGTATGTGCCGCTAAAATGAAAATTGCCATGCTGGCACCAATATCCTGGCGTACGCCACCCCGTCATTACGGCCCATGGGAGTGGGTAGTCAGTATGCTCACTGAAGGTTTAATAAGCCGCGGGGTCGACGTGACCCTTTACGCCACCGCCGATTCAATTACCAGGGCCCGTCTCCGTTCGGTAGTGCCGCGCCCCTGGTCGGAAGATCCAGAACTTGATCCCAAGGTCTGGGAATGTCTCCATATTTCGACTGTATTTGAAGAAGCCGCAGATTACGATCTTATCCATAACAATTTTGACTTTCTGCCCCTTTCCTATTCAAAACTGGTTGACACCCCCGTGTTGACAACGATCCACGGTTTTTCATCGCCGAAGATTTTGCCCGTCTTCGAAAAATATAATCAGCGGGCTCACTATGTCGCGATCAGCGAATCGGATCGTCATCCCGCTCTCGACTACTGCGCCACCATCCACCACGGTATCCCTGTCGATGATTACCCTTACAGGGAAACACCGGAGCGATACCTGCTGTTTTTCGGTCGGATCCACCACGATAAGGGGGTCTACGAATCGATTCGCCTGGCCAAGCAGGCCGGTCTGCCCCTGGTCATTGCCGGGATCATTCAGGATCAAAACTACTTCGACCGCTATGTCAACCCCTATCTCGACGGTGAGGAAGTGCGCTATATCGGCCCGGTCGGACCAGAGGAGAAGGGAGCCGTCCTGGGCGAAGCCCTGGCCCTCCTGCACCTGATTAATTTCGATGAACCGTTTGGCCTGAGCGTAATCGAATCGATGGCCTGCGGCACCCCGGTGATTGCTTTTAACCGCGGTTCGATGGGTGAACTTATTACCGACAGTGAGACCGGGTTCCTGGTGGACGATCTTGACCAGGCCCGCAGCGCCATTTCACTCCTGAAAACCATTGACCGCCGCCTCTGCCGGCGCCGTGTTGAAGAAAACTTCACTGTCGACCTGATGGTTGAGCGCTATATCGATGTCTATAAAAAGATCATCGATCAATAAGTCAATAAGTTAGTGGCCAGGCCACTAACTTACGGCTTCTGATTCCAAAAAATGAGGTGACCATATGTTTCCCGACAAAAATTTACGCCCGGTAAAGGTGTCATTTGTTTCATCCTACCTGCCGCGGAAGTGTGGTATCGCCACCTTCAGCTCAGATCTCCTCAACAGTATGAAACAGCTCTACCAGAGCAGGGCAAATGATGCGGAGCAGAGCAATTTTGAGGTAATTGCCTTAAATGACCTCAACGAAACCTACGATTACGGCAGTGAAGTGACCTTTCAGATCCGCGATCAGCATCTTAAAGACTACCAACGGGCAGCAGATTTTATTAATCATTCGACGGTTGATGCGGTATCCGTCCAGCATGAATACGGCATCTACGGCGGCGAAGACGGCAACTATATAAACTACCTGCTCGCAGGTCTCAAAAAACCGGTTATCAGCACCCTGCATACCGTGCTCGAAAAGCCCTCTCCGGGTCAGCGCCAGACCCTGATGCGTATTTGCGAACAATCGGTTTCGGTCGCTGTAATGGCCCAGGCGGCAGTTGATATCCTCACCCGGGTCTACCGTATCCCCGATAACAAAATCTTGCTAATCCCCCACGGCGCACCCGACGTTCCCTTCCTCGACTCGTCCTACTACAAGGATCAGTTTCAGGCCGAGGGACGGAAAGTGCTCCTAACCTTCGGGTTGCTCAGCCCGAGTAAGGGCCTGGAATACGCCATCGAAGCGATGGAAAAAGTGGCCGAGGTCCATCCCGATGCCCTCTACATTATCCTCGGAGCGACCCACCCCGAGGTCAAGCGCCGCGATGGAGAAGAGTATCGCTACTCCCTGGAGAAGAAGGTACACGACAGGGGACTGGAGAACAATATTGCTTTCTATAACCAGTATGTTTCACTTGAGAGGCTGGTCCAGTTTCTCGTTGCCACTGATGTATATCTCACGCCCTACCTGGGCCGTGACCAGATCACCTCCGGGACTCTTGCCTATGCCCTCGCCTGCGGTAAGGCCATAGTATCGACCCCCTATATTTACGCTGAAGAACTTCTTGCCGATGGCCGCGGCACCCTGGTTCCTTTCAAAGACAGCGCAGCAATGGCAGAGAAAATAATCGAGCTCCTGGGCGATGAAGGATTACGCAACAAGATGCGTAAGAACTCTTACCAGTATGGGCGCCAGATGGTCTGGAAAGAGGTGGCCGGCAGTTATGCCACCGCCTTCGAGGAGGCCCGGTTTAATTACAAGGGAATGGTTGCCCAGAATGTCCAGAGCATTGATCTTACTGATCACGCGATCCTGCCCGATGTCAAACTGAAACACCTGCAGGCAATGACCGATGATACCGGCCTGCTCCAGCATTCGGTCTATGCTTTCCCCGATCGCAATCACGGTTACTGTGTCGACGACAATGCCCGCGGCCTGATTGCCGCGGTAATGAACTGGCGCCTTTTCAAAGAAGATGAGATTATTCCGCAGTTGAGGACCTACTTAAGTTTTCTCTACCATGCCTTAAACCAAAAGAGCGGCCGCGTCCGCAATTTTATGGGCTACAACCGCAACTGGCTCGAGGAAGCCGGTTCCGAGGATAGTCACGGCCGGGTGCTCTGGGCTGTCGGATACGCCATTGCCCATCCGCCGAACGATGCCGTACTCGGCCTGGCCACGCGGCTGTTCAAAGAAATCATCAATGCACCCAGCGATTTTACTTCTCCGCGGGCCTGGGCCTTTTCCATCCTCGGAGCCCACTATTACCTGCGCCGCTTCGGCGGTGATACGAAAGTCCGTCAGATCATGTCCGACCTGGCCGACAAATTAAACCACCTTTATCAACAAAATGCCGACGATGAATGGGTCTGGTGCGAGGATATTGTTGCTTACGACAACGCCCGCCTACCCCAGGCCATGATCATTGCCGGCAATTACCTCGACAACAGTGATATGTACGACCTTGGCCTGAAAAGCCTGCAGTGGTTAATTGATGTGCAGACCGAACCAGATGGAGGCCACCTTTCGATCATCGGTAACAGCGGCTGGTACAGGCGCGGCGGGGAGAAAGCCCGCTTCGACCAACAACCGGTTGATGCTGCCGCAATGGTCGATGCCTGCTATCAGGCCTTCGTTTTAACCGGTGATGAAACCTGGTTGCGGAAAATGGAATGGTCCTTCAACTGGTTTTTCGGCAGCAATGACGTTCACCAGTCGGTCTACGATTTTTCTCGCGGCGGGTGTTACGATGGGATCCAGCCTGGCGGTATAAATCAGAACCAGGGCGGCGAATCGGTCGCCGCGATGCTGATCGCTCTGCAGCGAGTTCACCTGGTGGCTCACCAAGGCCTCTTTCAATCGCAGCAGCAGATTATATTAAATAAGTTAACAAAAGGTGTCTGACACCATTTGTTAACTTATTGAGTTCGGCCCCCGGACCTAGAGTATCAGTGAAACGGAGTGATCTAATGTATGCCATAATATTAGCCGG
>SKPH01000002.1 GCA_007119615.1 Syntrophomonadaceae bacterium
TAATACCCCTTATTGTCTTGATTTCCGGAAGCTTTTGGATCAGCACAGAGAACTAGTACGACCGGCGCTGTCTCACCAATAGCCTTTTTAGCTGGATTGTTGTCGGGCAAGCTGTCAGCAAACTGTTTTTTCTTTTTGGGATCACGGACCACGATAAATTTCCAGCACTGCATGTTTTTCCAGGAAGGGGCAATTCTGGCTGCTTCAAGGATCTTCTTCAATTTTTCTTCATCCACCTGCTCGCTGCTGTACTTCCTTACGCTCCGTCTGTTTTGAAGTGCTTCATAGAGTTCCAACAAAATACCTCCCTGATTAAAATACTTTCCCAAGAAATCCTTTATAGAAAAGGTGACAACAACCCCGTCCCCTTGTCACCCCACTCGTCATTCTGCCGGGGCAAAAGTTACTTTTCCTTCTTCACGGCTGGCCCGTGCAACCTGAATCCGGATGGTATCGCCCAGCCGATAAGTTTTACGGGTTCTCTCGCCGATCATGGATGCTGTTTTTTCATTGTAGATATAATAGTCGTCACCCAGATCGCTAACCGGAATCATTCCCTCCACGGTATTGTCCAGTTCGACGAAGATGCCAAAGTTGGCAACTCCGTTAATAATTCCCGTGAACTCTTCACCAATCTTCTGCTCCATGTACTGCGCTTTTTTAATATCTATGCTGGCCCGTTCGGCATCTACCGCAGCCCGCTCCCTTTCCGAAGACTGCTGGGCGATAGCCGGCAGGCGGGTTCTAAGACGCTTCACTTTTTCTCCTGAGAATCCGCCGGCTGAAACCTGTTGTTTAAGTATACGGTGCACTACGAGGTCGGGGTAGCGCCGAATCGGCGAGGTAAAGTGACTATAGCACTCGGAAGCTAACCCAAAATGCCCTTCGTTTGAAGCGCTGTAGAGGGCCTGAGGCAGCGATCGCAGTACAAGATAGCGGACCAGTCTTTCTGTTTTTTCTCCCCGGGTCTGCTCCAGCAATCCTTTAAGGTGTTTCGGTTTGAGCACTTTAATATTTTTAGCCGCTTTTATGCCCATCAAAGTCAGAGTTTCACGCAGCGAAGCCAATTTTTCCTCGGTGGGTACAGCATGGACCCTGTAAATGCAGGGCAATTTCTTTTTGGTCAGGTGCTCGGCCACGGTTTCATTACAGTAGATCATAAATTCTTCAATCAACGATTCTGAGCGGCCCATACTGCGTTTTTCTATCGAGAGCGGAACTCCTTCTTCATCGACCTCGATCCGCGCTTCAGGAAGGTTCAAATCGAGGGTTCCCCGCTCAAAACGCCTTCGGCGAAGAACTTCGGCAAGGCGATCCATCTGGTCGAGCATTTCCGGAACTGCGGGTTCTTTAAAGACTTTTCCCGCCTTATCGCCGGCCAGGTAAGCTTCAACCTGTTGGTATGTAAGGCGCTCCGATACTTTGATCAGGCTGGGGAAAAATTCTGCGGACATTAATTCGCCATCCGAATTAAGATCCATTATGACACTTACTGCCAGCCGGTCTTTATCCGCCTGCAGACTGCATAGTTTTTCAGAGAGTGCGGGCGGAAGCATATGATCGACCCGATCGACCAGGTATATACTGGTCCCCCGTTTCAGGGCTTCGCGGTCGATCGGTTTACCTTCACGCACATACTGAGAAACATCGGCGATATGGACCCCCAGCCGAAAACCTCCTCCATCAAGCACCTCAAGGGAAACTGCGTCGTCAAAATCCCGTGCTGTCTCGTCATCAATAGTTACCATCTTTATGTGGCGCAGATCATTGCGGTTTTGTTCTTCGGCCAGGCGTGATATTTCTTCTTCACCGGGCAAAGCTTCAACTTCTTTTAACACCTGGGCCGGATGCTCACCGGGAAGTTCATAGCGGTGTTTAAAAGTAAGCCGCTCTGTCTGAACGGTGCCGGGTGCACCGATATGCTCAACAACCCTGCCTCTGGATGGCAGTTTGCCGTGAACCCATTCTTCAACATCGACAACAACCTTATCCCCGATTTCAACATCATTCAGACCCTTCGGCGAGACCTTGACATCGCCCGGGAAACGTTCGTCGTCTGGTGTGACATAATACTTTTTCTCTGAACGGTGCAGAGTTCCAACCAGGCGCCTCCTGCCGCGCTTAAGAATACCGATTACCGTTCCTTCGCGTCGCCGCCTGCCTCTTTTCTGATCGAGGCGAACTACAACCCTGTCTCCGTGAGCGGCATCTTTAAGTTTACCGGCGCTGATAAAGATATCATCTTCCTGACGGTCCGGTCTCAGAAAGGCAAATCCGCGCCTGTTGCCCTGAAGCACCCCGGTCAGGTACCCGAGCCTTTCAGGCAGGCCGTACCGGCCGCCGCCGGTTTTGACCACCAGACCTTCTTTCTCCATTGCTTTCAATTCATCCAGCAATATCGCTTTATCATGTTTCTGCATCTCGAGGGCTTCTAAAATCTGGGGCAGGGTAAGCGATTCCTGCTTATGATCTTTTAATAGATTTTCAATCTTTGAGCGCAGCTTTACGCTAACATTTTTTCGTTTTTTCATATTTAATCCCGTCTCCTTAGCTCTGCCCGGTTCATTTTCAGGCCCAAATCAGGAATCTTTTAGTCATCTTAACCATTCAAATGCAGTTCCAAATTTGAACCCGCCCAACTCCGGGTCAAGATACTTTTTTAAACTGCTCCCCTGCGAATTCCTCTAAAAAAAGTCATCATATAATAGAAAAATCCGCTGAAAGCACTTATTTAGATTATAGATCCATTTCAGGTAAAATAAAAGGCAGGGGCTGCTGTTCGCTCCCCTGCCGTTTGATCTTTTAATAACCCCGGTTACTAGTTAACTACTACAAGGACAATCGTAAATAGCATAAAACCGATCGCAAGATAAGTGGTAACCTTGCTCAATTTTTCATCAAGCCCCTTCTTTTTGCCTACCAGAGATTGCGCGCCGCCGGCAATAGCTCCAAGTCCGGCGCTCCGGCCCGATTGCAGAAGGACAGATGCTATAAGAATAATACATAACACCAGGTAAATAACCGTTAAAACAGTACCAACCATTTATTACAACCTCCAGTAGTTCATCAATACAATCCAAGCAAACGATATTCTAACACATATTTGCCGGTTTGACAAATATTCAGGCTTTTATGATCGATGTCCCGGCGTAGCGGGCCGAGCGGCCCAACTCCTCTTCGATCCGCAACAGCTGGTTATACTTTTCAACACGATCTACCCGTGAAGGAGCCCCTGCTTTAATCATCCCCGCGTTGGTCCCTACCGCCAGGTCGGAAATAAAACTGTCGGCAGTTTCTCCGGAGCGGTGCGAAACCATACAGCTGTACCCGGACCGGCGGGCCAGGGACATCGTTTCCAGCGTTTCGCTTAATGTACCGATCTGGTTTAATTTAATGAGGATGGAATTGGCCGTAGAAGATTCGATTCCCCGTTTCAAACGTTCGGGGTTTGTAACAAAAAGGTCGTCTCCGATGATCAGCGTTGTTTTCCCCAATGCATCGGTCAGGGTTTTCCATCCGGCCCAGTCTTCTTCATCAAGGCCGTCCTCGATACTGATCAGCGGAAACCGGCTTGTAAGTTCCCGGTAGTAATCGGTTAATTCCAGCGCTGATAACGATCTGCCTTCCAGCTGGTAAGCATTGTCGCGATAAAATTCACTGGCAGCAGGATCGAGAGCCAGGCAGACGTCTTCACCAGGTCTGTAGCCTGACCTGGTAATAGCTTCGACAATCAGTTCGAGCGCCGCTTCGCTGGAATCCAGATCAGGTGCAAACCCTCCCTCGTCACCTACATTGGTATTCAGGCCGCGTGCTTGTAAAATTGATTTAAGATTATGGAATACCTCTGTTCCCATCTGCAGGGCATGGGAAAAAGACTGGGCCCCGAGAGGAACAATCATGAACTCCTGGATATCCATATTATTATCGGCATGCTCTCCTCCGTTGAGGATATTCATAAAGGGAACCGGTAGAATGGAGGCATCGAGCCCGCCAATATAGCGATACAGGGGCAGATCGAGCATTGCGGCGGCGGC
This sequence comes from Syntrophomonadaceae bacterium, assembly GCA_007119615.1. GTDB lineage: Bacteria > Bacillota > Dethiobacteria > DTU022 > DTU022 > SKPH01. The sequence continues at coordinate 4,035 of SKPH01000002.1, forward strand.
CCTCGTCAGAGCCAGGGAAACGCCCAGCATAGCATTGGCCCCGAGATGTGATTTATTGGCAGTGCCGTCGAGCTCAATCATCAACAGATCGAGGCCCTTTTGCTCGAGAATATTTTGATCGCAAAGCTCGGGCGCCAGTATTTCGTTAATGTGGCGCACCGCCGTCAGGACACCTTTGCCCCCGTAGCGCTGTTCATCACCGTCGCGCAGTTCAATCGCTTCAAATGCTCCGGTTGATGCTCCCGATGGCACTGCAGCGCGTCCTATCCAGCCTCCCTGCAGCAATACATCAACTTCCAGGGTCGGGTTTCCCCGCGAGTCCAGTATTTCTCTGGCCCTGATGGTTTGAATCCGCTCTTCCACTTTTATCACTCCTTACTTCCTTCTTATTGCTTCCTGGCAAGGATACTTTTCCCGGCCATTTCAGCCGGAATTTCGATCCCTGCCAGATCAAGTATTGTCGGGGCAACATCGGCAAGGATTCCTCCGCTGCGCAGGACAAACTTTTCCGGGCCGACAAGCAGGAAAGGAACCTTGTTGGCGCTGTGAGCTGTAAGTGTATCTCCTTCTTTGTCTTCCATTTCCTCGGCATTGCCGTGATCGGCGCAGATCAGTATATACCAGCCGCGGGTAAGCGCTTCATCCGTAATCGCCCCGATTCCCTCGTCAACAGCCTCTACCGCCTTGATCGCGGCATCCATTATTCCGGAGTGCCCCACCATGTCAGCGTTGGCATAATTTACGACAACCAGGTGGTGTTGATCTTTTTTTATAGTTTCGATCACGCAGGAGGTAACCTCCGGAGCGGCCATCTCCGGTTTAAGATCATAAGTGGCCACTCTCAGTGATGGAACCATGATCCGCTCCTCCCCAGGGAACTTTTTTTCTCGCCCCCCGCTGAAGAAAAAAGTGACATGAGCATATTTCTCTGTTTCAGCAATTCGCATCTGGGCTAGATCCTGCCCGGCATAAATCTCACCTAAAGTTTTCTCCAAATCTTCGAAGTTGAAAGCCACAGCCAGGGGTAGGCTGCGGTCGTATTCGGTCATAGTTGCCAGATAAGGCCGCGGTGGTTTGGGGCCGCGGTCGAAATGTGAAAAATCCTGCTCGGCAAAGGATCGGCTGATCTGGCGAGTTCGATCCGGCCTGAAATTGAAGAAAATCATGCTATCCTCGGAACGGACAATAGTTAACGGCTTCCCTTGCCGATCAACGATTACCGTAGGTTGAACAAATTCATCGGACTCGCCCCGATTGTAAGCGCTCTCCAGGGCTGCCACCGGATCGGTTGCTTTTAAACCCTCTCCCCGGGTGTAGGCCCGGTATGCCCGTTCCACCCTGTCCCAGCGCCGATCGCGATCCATGGCGTAGTAGCGGCCTGTTACAGTGGCAATGTAGCCATTCCGGTGTTTCCCTGCTTGTTGTTCAAGCTCCTCCAGAAAAGATTTTGCCCCGAACGGTATGGTGTCCCGTCCATCGAGAACAGCATGAACAAATACTTTTTTAACTTTCTTGCGGCGGGCCATTTCCAAAAGGGCCAGGAGGTGATCGAAATGACTGTGGACCCCTCCATCTGAAACCAGCCCGATCAGGTGAAGGGTGCTCTCTTTTTGATTAACCTTTTCCATGGCTCCCGTGAGAGCAGGGTTTTCAAAGAACTCTCCGCTTTCGATACAGTGGGTGATCCTGGTTAATTCCTGCTCTACTATCCTTCCGGCACCGAGATTCAGGTGGCCAACTTCCGAGTTGCCCATCTGATCCGGGGGCAATCCGACCGCTTCACCGGCAGCATCAAGAAGCGTCCATGGGTAGTTGTTAAATAAACGATCCATGTTTGGCGTATCGGCCTGTAATATGGCATTACCTTCAATCTCTTCGCTGTAGCCCCAGCCGTCGAGGATAACCAGGAGGATTTTACCCAATGTTATACCGCCTTCCGGGCAGCCTGCACCAGATCCCTGAATGAATCAGCTTCGAGACTCGCGCCTCCAACCAGGGCGCCCATGATGGAGGGTAAGGCTAAAAAGGAATGGATATTCCCCACTTTAACGCTGCCGCCGTACTGAATTCGCAGGCTGGCAACCACCTTTTCGCCAAAATTATTCAGGCAGTAACGGCGGATAAGGACCGCCGCATTTTCCGCATCATCTTCTGAAGCAGCCTTACCGGATCCAATGGCCCAGACCGGCTCATAAGCCACAACCATATTTTCAGCTTTATTAAGATCGAGGTCGCCTAAGGCCCCTGCCAGCTGTTTTTCTATTACTCTCTCCGTCAAACCCTGTTCCCGCTCTGTTTCAGTTTCCCCGACGCACAGGATCGGCTTCAAGTTGTTTTCCAGGGCCGCATTCACTTTACGCCGGATCTGGTCATCATCTTCGCCCATCAGGTGGCGCCTTTCGGAGTGACCGATAATGACATACTCAACCCCAAATTCAAGCAGCATTGGTGCTGCTATTTCCCCGGTATGAGCGCCCTGCTGTTCCCAGTGCATGTTCTGAGCTCCGAGCTTAACAGAGCTATCTTTCAGGGCTGCAGATGCCGCCGAAAGGGCAGTAAAAGGTGGGCAGATCAGGACTTCAACACCTTTAAAAGACTTTTCATTCTGAATAACAGAGTCACAAAATTCCCTGGTTTCTGTAGCAGTCTTGTGCATTTTCCAGTTTGCCGCAATTATTAAATCCATCCTTTTTCCCCCAGTCTGTTTGTGCCTGTTCGGATCATTTATCCTGCAGTGCTGTGATGCCGGGCAGCTCCCTGCCTTCCCAAAATTCCAAAGTTGCTCCTCCGCCGGTGGAAATGAAACTTATATCCCGGGTCAACCCCAACGCACTCAGGGCTGCAACCAGGTCGCCTCCCCCGACTACCGAATAAGCGTTGCTATCAGCTACCGCCTGGGCTATAAGTTCCGTGCCGCTATCAAATGGCGGCACTTCGAAAACCCCCAGGGGCCCGTTCCAGATGATCATCGCCGATTCTTCCAGGTAGCCGCAAAAGATGGCCGCGGTTTCGGGGCCGATATCAACTGCTTTCCAGTCGCCGTCAATTTGATCCGGGGTCATTACCTCCGAATAACCTCCCGGTTTCAGTTCCCTGGTTACGGCCAGGTCAATGGGTAGAACCAGGTTACAGCGGCTTTCTTTACTCTCGGCAAGCAGCGCTCCGGCTTCCCCGAGCAGATCTTTTTCATAAAATGAGGCTCCCAGCTGAGAGCCCTCCGCAGCCAAAAAAGTATTGGCCATCCCCCCACCGACCAGCAGATTATCGGCCAGGTTAAGAAAACGCCTGATTACATTAATTTTATCGGAAACTTTTGCTCCGCCGAGGATTGCGGTCAGGGGACGCTGCGGGTTTTCGAGCGCCCGGGTAAGCTCCTCAATCTCTTTTTTCATCAGCAGGCCGGCCACGGCCGGGATATAATCGGCGACACCTGCCGTGGAAGCATGAGCCCGGTGCGCGGTACCGAAGGCATCGTTAACAAAAAGATCGAAAGGTTCTGCAAGCTGCCGGGCGAAGTCGGGGTCATTTTTTTCTTCGCCCTTTTCAAAGCGGAGATTTTCCAGAATCAGAATATCACCTTCACCCAATCCGGCTACAGCAGAACTGACATCCGGTCCGGCAACCTGGTCAAGTTTTTTTACAGTTTTGCCCAGGATTTCAGTCAACCTGGAGGCTACCGGATCCATTTTTAGTTCCGTTTTATATTCTCCTTCGGGCCGGCCCAGGTGTGAGGCGAGCACCAGCTTCGCGCCCCGCGACAGCAGCACCTCGATGGTCGGCAGTGCTGCCCTGATCCGGGTGTCGTCGTTAACTTTGCCATCCTCCAGGGGGACATTGAAATCAACACGCATTAAAATTTTTTTTCCGCTTACATCAACATCTTCAATACTTAATTTTTCGGACAAACAGTATCACCACCAGACTTTTAAGAAATTCGGCGTTTATAGGAAGCGGGAATTGAAATCTCTTCCCTGTACTTGGCTACTGTCCGTCTTGAAATATTTATGCCGCGTTCCTGCAGCAGTTCAGCCAGGCGCTGGTCGCTCAGCGGCTTTTCCCGGTCTTCCGTCTCGACCAGTTCACGGATAAATGTCTTGATGCTGTGTGAGGAATAATCGGCCCCTCCGGAGCCGCCTATGCCGCTGGAGAAAAAGAATTTAAGGGGAAAAAGCCCACGCGGAGTTTGAATATATTTATTGGCAGTAGCCCGGCTGACCGTTGATTCATGAACGCCGATACTGAGAGCAACATTTTTCAAAGTAAGCGGCTTTAGTTTTTTTATGCCGTGATCAAGAAAAGGTTTTTGGATATCCACAATCTGTTGTGATACTTTAAGCAGGGTTAAACGCCTTTGTTCGATGCTGCGGATCAGCCAAAACGCTTTTTCGATCTTTCCCTTGACAAATGCAGCTAAAGATTCATCGGCCTGGCCATTTTTTAACATCTGCCTGTAAAAAGGCGAAATCGTTAGCTGGGGAACAATACTGTCGTTGCCCATAATCATATATCTGCCTTCAACCTTTTCGACAATCACATCAGGAATAATATAGCGGGTCTCATCACCTTCGCCGAAAATAGATCCCGGCTTGGGATTCAGGGTGCGGATAAATTCTACTGCCTCTTCAACCGCCTTCTTTTCACAACCCAGCCGGGAAGCAATGTAGCTGAACCTGCAGTCTGCAGCTGCGGGGAGATAGCTATTGACGATATCAACCGCCAGGGTTGGAGTTTGATCCAGTTTTTTTAACTGCAGGATCAGGCATTCCTGCAGGTTGCGGCAGCCGATTCCTGCCGGTTCGAGCTTCTGAACAATGCTCAGGCCCTCTTCCAGTTCCCTCATGCCTGCACCCAGCGCGGCAGCCAATTCTTCAAGTTCCCCCTGCAGATATCCGTTGTGATCGAGGTTTCCGGCAAGGTAGGCTGCTATGAAATATTGACGTCTGCTCAACGGCAGCATGCGCAGCTGCCCGTGCAGATCTTCAAGCATGGTTCCGGAATCTCCGGCACAATTCTCGATGGCAGGTTGATACTCCGATCTTTCCGCAGGCCTGCCTGAAGCAGGCAGCGCAGTTTCCAGATCCATATCACGAAAGTATTCTTCCCAGGGGAATTCATCATCAGCAGATTTTTCGACAGACGGTTCCGGTTCCGGTTCAATCTCTTCCGGTTTGTCAATATCTTTAGATTCGATTACTTCAAGAGCCGGGTTGTTAAGCAACTCTTCCTGGATATGATCCTGCAGCTCCAGGGCTGAATACTGCAGCAGGGTGATCGCCAGTTTAAGCTCCGGAGTTATAATTAGCTTTTGGGTTTGTTCAAGCTTCAGGCTATAATCGAGCTTCATGGCATACGCTCCTGTCCCAAATCAGGTACTATAGATAAAAGTGGCAGGATCAATGCCACTCGGCAAGCGCTTATTTAAGTATTTCGTCATTTTTCTTTCAAATCCTGCCCTTCAGTGGTTTGACTGGCATGATTTTTGCTTATGTTTTGCAAACCCTGCTTTGCCCAGGATTTTTTCCAGCTGCCGGAAACGGTGATTCATGCCCGACTTGCTGACGGGTGGATCCAGCATCTCCCCGAGTTCTTTTAAAGATGACTCGGGATGGAGTCTCCGGATCAGCGCAGCCTCCCGCAATGCAGGGGACAGGTTCGCCAATCCAATCATTCGATCAACCTGTTCAATAGTGTCGAGCTGTTGATGTGACGAAGCAACGACTTTTTCCAGGTTTGCCGTCTCGAAGTTAACCAGCCGGTTAACCTGGTTGCGCATACTTTTCACTACCCGCAAACTCTCCAACTGCAGCAAGGTATTCCCGGCGCCAATAATGCGGAGATAATCGGCAACCGATTCTGCATTTTTAAAATATAGAAATAGAGAACCGTCCCTGCGCCTGATCAATGGCCTCAAGTTAAAGGTTTCAAATATTTTTTGATCAAATTGAGCCTCTTCCAGGCTGTTGCATTTAAGCTCAAGATGGTAACCCGAACGTCCGGAAATGCTAATTGTGCCCCCGGCCATGAAAACTCCCCGCAAAAATGCTTTTCGGCAGCAGGTTCTCCTTGGAACAGCAGCAAGCCGCCGGGGCAGGCTCAGGTGGTGCCCCACTTCCTTTAAGTCGAGATAAATGAGTAAGGCATCGATCTGTTCCCGGCCCTGTACCTGGACAAGAAACCGGCTCCTTTTCAGCCTTTTCTCCTGCTGCCTTGCTATTGCCGGTGAAGCGACTCCCGCCTGCCGCAGCAGGTTGAAAAGGCGTCGGGCAACAGCGATATCGTCAACGGCAATGCTTAGAATATGGGCGTTGTGGCGAATAGTATAAAACCCGTTTCTGAGCAAAAGGGCGTTAAGCTCCCAGGAACTACAGCAGGCCAGTGTTTCCCCCACCCTGGCCAGTTCTTGTTTCACCTGCCTGGTTAAAGACAATTGATCGGCAGCCTCCTATCAATTTTTATAGATATCCCTGTGCTCAACGGCCAGGTTAAACCGAGAACCAAGGACCCGGCCCAGTTCCTCCGAAATAACTACCGAACGATGCTTGCCCCCGGTGCAGCCGATCGCTACAATCAGGCTTGCTTTACCTTCCTTGATATAATAGGGAATAGAAAACTCCAGCAAATCACGAACTTTTTGAAAGTATTCCGAGGTTTCCGCCCATCGCCAGAGATACTCTTTGACCTGATCATCTTCTCCGGTTAAGGGTTTAAGATGATCTACATAATGTGGGTTAGGCAGGAACCTGACATCAAACACAAGATCCGCATCCGGAGGCAATCCATACTTAAACCCAAATGAGATAATGCGGACCTGCATATTCTTATCACGCTGCTCCGGTTCATAAATCTCAACAATCCTTACCTTCAATTCCCACGGCTTCAGGTAAGATGTGTCAATTTCCCGGCTCGCTTTACCTCTAAGTTCACTGAGGGCTTCCCGTTCTTTTTTTATCGCATCGGGCAGACTGATATCCCCCATTGGATGACGCCGCCGCGTTTCCTTATAGCGCCGAATCAGCACTTCATCATCGGCAACCAGAAACAGGATCTCGTAATCGATCTCCCGCTTATCCAGTTCGCGCAGAGCTTCAAAAAGATCTTCAAAAAATGCGGCTCCCCGTGTGTCGCAAACCAGTGCTACTTTCTTATTTTCCGATTGGGCAAACAGGTCGGCAAATATAGGTATCAGGGTCGGAGGCATGTTGTCGACGCAATAGTAACCCAGGTCTTCGAAACAGTTCAGGGTATGACTTTTCCCGGCACCGGAAAGTCCGGTAATTAAAACGATGCGCATATTATCTGATTCGCTCATTAAGTTATGCCTCCACTCCAAGCACATATTTTTCGATCACTTCAGCCACTCCATCTTCATTGTTCGATGAAGTAATCAGGTCAGCGGTCTCAAGCAGCTCGGGACGGGCATTGCCCATTGCCACTCCCAGTCCGGCATAGCTGAGCATATCGAGATCATTGTGACCGTCTCCAAAAGCTATCACTTCTTCCCGCCTTAATCCTTCGCGCTCAACCAACCAGCGCAGGGCCTGCCCCTTTGTCGCTTTGCGATCCGTAATTTCCAAAAAGTAGGGTCTCGACTGCAGTACAGATAATTTTCTTCCGAATTTATCTTTAAACAGGGCTTCGATTTCATCTATCCGTCCGTCCCACCTGATGATACTCATTTTGCTTGGTCCGGCTTTATTTTTTTTCAGAAACGCGCTCAGGCTGCCAACCTCTTCCGGCTCAATTCTGGCCAGGTTTTGATAATAACGGGAGTACTCACTCTCTTTACTAATATACAGATCGTCATCGATAAACAGGCTGATATGGCAGTCCTGGCGTTCAGCCTCTTCAGCTACGGCAACAGCCAGATCATTACTCAGCTTTCGATGTAGAATAATTTCCCGGCTTTTCGATTTTTTAATCAGAGCGCCGTGATAATTGATCAGGGGGCAGTCGCCATCGATACACAGTTCATCCATGTAGGATATACTGGTTTTAAACATTCGCCCGGTGGCGATAACAAATTGGATTCCACGATCAACCGCTTCCCGGATCGCTTCCCTGTTGCGGGGAGATATCTCAGAGTTTTCATCAAGTAATGTGTCATCTAAATCCGCAGCGATAAGGCGGAAAGTCATAAAAGACCACCTCGATAATAGTATAGCATAATGATAAAAGCTTTTTCCGTAACTGAAAATGAATATACCGGGGTGCACGTATTTTGCCGGATTTAGCGGCCGCTGTGCAATTGACGATGGATCGAGTTGGCAAGAGCAGTGCTGATGCCCGGGACTTCGTTAAGTTGCTCTGCTGTAGCATGCCTGATTTTATCGGCGCTGCCGAAATAATCGAGAAGGGCGGTTCGACGGGCCGGGCCGATTCCGGGGATCTCCTCGAGCAGGGAATGAATACTGCGGCGGTCTCTACGGTTGCGATGGCCGCTGACGGCGAAGCGGTGCACTTCATCCCGAATACGCTGCAGCAGCTGAAGCATAGTATTATTTGCCGGCAGGCGTACCGGTAGTGGAGTGGCTGTCAAAAAGAGATGATCGGGGTTCTTGGTCAGGGCAATTAACGGGACGCCATCCAGGGCAGTTCCGTAAAGCGCTTCAAAGGCCGCATTCAATTGCCCCCTGCCGCCATCAATCAGGACCAGGTCCGGTACGGGCAGGCTGTCATTCCGCGTCCTCCTGGCTAAAACCTCCTGCAGGGCTGCGTAATCATCTCCGGCGGGAGCCTGCCTGATATTGAAACGGCGATAGTCTTCCCTGTGAGGCTCCCCATGCTGAAAGGTTACCATTGCACCGACCGGTTCCCCGCCCCGCAGGTGTGAAATATCATAGCCTTCTATCCGTTCCGGAGGTTTCGCTAAGCCAAGCAAGCGGGCAAGCTCCATCAAAGGTTCATCAGTTTTTCTTCTACGCTGCTCCTCTTCTTCCTGCAGTCGCAGCAGGCAGTTCCGACGAGCCAGGTCAACCAGCTTTTTTAGCGGGCCCCTTTGCGGAACACGCAGGCTGACCTTCCGGCCGGCTTTTCTTTTCAGCCAGTGCTGCAGCAGCCCGAAGTCGGTCGGCTGGTCGGATGCCAGGATCTCTACCGGCAGGTCTTCCTCACGGTTGTAGTAACTCTTAATGAAAGAGGCCATGACCTCCTGATTGTCCAGATTATCTGTCCCGCTAAGGGAAAAATGTTCCTGCCGGAGAAGTTTGCCGTCTCTGATCTGAAAAAGGTGAACCGCAGTATATTGTTCAACTCTCGCCAGGGCCAGAATGTCGCGATCGGTATTATTTTCAATCGAAAGCATCTTTTGCTGCTGACCGGCCACCCTTTGCAGAGAAAGCAGGCGATCACGCAGGGCGGCCGCCTCTTCAAAGCGCTTTTCAGCTGCAGCATCTTCCATCTGCCGTTTCAATTTATCTTCCAATTCACTGTAGCGGCCCTGCAAAAAGAGGATAACCTGGTTAACCATTTTATCATAATCTGCCGCAGCTACGGCTTCTTCACCCCGACAGGGCGCCAGGCAACGTTTCATCTGGTAATTAAGACAGGGCCTGCCGGCGGAGCGGCTCCCGTCCAGGGGCTGCCTGCAGCGGCGCAGAGGGAATATTGAACCAAGCAGCCGCATAGTGTCCCGTACTGCTCCGACATCGGTATAAGGACCGAAGCGGCGTTCTCCTTTGTCCGATCCAAACCGGTAATGTCCCCGCCGCCCGTTTCTCTGGGAGAGGCGCAGCAGTTCCAGCCTCGGGTAAAGTTCCGCTGTGAGGATCAGGTAGGGATAGTCCTTGTCGTCTTTAAGGTTCACATTAAAGCGGGGGCGGTACTCTTTGATCAGGTTACACTCGAGGATCAGGGCTTCTACCTCGGTGTCCGTAACAACATAATCTATATCAACCAGTCTGGCCTGAAGCGATTTAAGACGCGGCGAAGCTGCTGCTGTTTCAGTCAGATATGATCGCACCCTGTGCCGAAGCGACATCGCCTTGCCGACATAAATAATCCGATCATCCTTGTCCTTGAGCAGATAGACCCCGGGCTGTTCTGGAAAACGGCTGACTTTTTCTTTCAGTAGATCAAACATATCGATACCTCTGTCTCTTTAATGCGGGAGAATACCTGTCAGCCACCGGCCCGTATACGAATCGGGGCACAGGGTAATCTCCTCGGGAGTTCCGGCAGCAACCACCTGCCCACCTTTGTCACCGCCTTCGGGCCCCAGGTCAATCAGGTAATCGGCCCTTTTGAGAACCTCCATATTATGCTCGATTACCACCACTGTATTCCCGCTATCAACCAGGCGCTCAAGGATATTCAGCAGTTTGCTGATATCATCAAGATGCAGCCCGGTAGTCGGTTCATCGAGGATGTAGAGACTTCGTCCATTACTGCGCCGCGAAAGTTCAGTAGCCAGCTTGACTCTCTGCGCTTCACCCCCGGAAAGGGTTGTAGCCGGTTGCCCCAGATGAACATAGCCGAGGCCAACATCGAAGAGCAGCTGAAGTTTACGCTGGATCTTCGGGATGGCAGAGAAAAACTCCAGGGCTTCCTCGACGTTCATGGCCAGGACATCTGCAATATTTCTATCTTTATAACGCACTTCCAGGGTCTCCCGGTTATATCGCTTGCCCCGGCAAACTTCACAGGGAACGTAAACATCAGGCAGGAAATGCATTTCGATTCTTAAGATCCCGTCCCCCCGGCAGGCTTCGCAGCGGCCACCTTTGACGTTAAAGCTGAAGCGGCCCGGACGATATCCCCGGCGGCGGGATTCCGCAGTTTTGGAGAATATTTCCCGGATGCCGTCAAATAATCCTGTGTATGTGGCCGGATTGGACCGCGGAGTTCTCCCGATTGGTGACTGGTCGATAACTATAACTTTATCGAGATGTTCCACTCCTTCCAGGCCGCTGTGTTCGCCGGCCTGTGCCCGGTTCCGATGCAGTTTACGGGCCAGGCTCCGCGCCAGAATATCGTTAA
>SKPH01000052.1 GCA_007119615.1 Syntrophomonadaceae bacterium
GATTAAGCCTTTATTTGCAGTGGTCGGGGCGAAAGGATTCGAACCTTCGACCCCTTGGTCCCAAACCAAGTGCGCTACCAAACTGCGCTACGCCCCGACGTTGTAAATATTCTGCTCACAAACAGCAGAATTATTGTAGCACAGCGCGGTGCAATTAGCAAGAAATTGTAATTGATAAATAGTCTTTACAAATATAACCCTGGTTTATGTATAATGTAGACAGTATTTTACCGAAGTAAGGAGACACAGAAGATGCGCCGTTTTCTTGTCGGAGGCAGGGTTTTAAAAACAGCGCTGGCGGTAACCCTTTCTATTGTTATCGCCCAGGAGCTCGGGATGGAGCGGGTCACCCTGGCTGCTATTGTAGCCCTGCTGACGGTCCAGAGGACTTTTTATCATTCGCTGCTGCAGAGCCTGGCCAAGCTTGGGAGCGTTCTGCTGGGAGGGGTACTCGGAACCGCCATTAGCTTGATGCTCGGGGTATCCCCGCTTGGTTATGGACTGGTCACCCTGGCGGCCATTTATATCTGCCTCAAACTGCAGTGGCAGGATAACATTATACTGACCGCAGTTACAGGCATTACTGTCATCTTCAGCGCCGTAGATGTCGCTCCTTTAACTTTTTCATTCGAGCAAATCCTGACAGCGCTCCTTGGTGCTGTCTGTGCGCTGGCCATCAACTATCTTTTTACACCCAACCACAGAAAAGATGTTTTAGCGAAACTCGCAAAAGCGGAGGAGGGCCTTCGGAGGGCGATAGATTTTATCATGCTGGAGATGCTCGAGCCCGGTTCTGATGATACCGGGTTTAGAAAGGACATTAAAAAGCTGGAGAATTTAGTAGCGGAAGGGCTGGAAGATTCTAAATTGTTAAGGGAAGAGCAGCGCTATATTATTACCAGGGAAACTGATTCTGATCGCTATCGTCTCTCATTTCACATTTTCAAGTCACAGCTGAGTCGCCTGGAGGAGATGCATAAACTGGCCAGGCGGATGCCGATCAAAGTACCCCAGGCTGCACCCCTGGCTCAACTGTTCCGCATAGTGCAAAAGATACAAAAGCGCAGGGTCGAAGGTAAAGACAGCCATTATCAAGAAGTGGACCGTTTGATGGAAAAACTGGAGAGAAGTTTTGCTGATATGGATCTGCCGAAATCGAGGGATGAATTTATTAGCCGGGCTTCGCTTTTTCACCTGTTCCAGGAGATCCAGCGTTACTACCGGCGCATGCAGAATATGCCTGCTTCCATATTTTCCAGCCGACCACAGCGATAAGAGGCATCCTGCCGACCGCTTATTTTAGCAGTCTTTCGAGCAGTATACGCGTACGGCGTAAAGCCTTTCCGCGGTGGCTGACCCTGTTTTTTTCTTCCGGGGACATCTCGGCGAAAGTTTTTCCTGCCTCCTCGAAAAAGAACAACGGATCGTAACCAAACCCACCTTTTCCCCGAAGGCTTTCAGTGATCCTCCCGGGGCAGCTTGCTTCGATAAGATAAGTTTGATCCCCCGGTACAGCTACAGCAATGGCGCAAATAAATGAAGCGCTGCGTGCTTCCGTGGGAACGCCATTAAGTTCTTTCAGCAGCAGGAGATTATTGGCTTCGTAGTTGCCTTCTTCCCCGGCATACCGCGCAGAGTGAACGCCGGGACGACCGCCAAGGGCATCGACCGCCAACCCCGAATCATCGGCCAGGGCCATTTCACCGGTAGCAAGTGAAACGGATTCCGCTTTCTTTGCGGCGTTTCCGGCAAAAGTCGTCCTGTCTTCCGCGGGCATATTCAGGCCAGGATAAGCTTCCAGGGTCAACAGCTCCAGGGGCAGTCCCTGCAGTAAATCTTTCATCTCCTGCAGCTTGTTCCGGTTTCCTGTCGCTAAAACCAGTTTCCTCATCCTACTGCTCCTCCTGCTGCTCTCTATAGTGTCCGATAGACTCAGAAATCAGATCATCGATTTCGCCACCGAGAGCATCTTTTTGGCAGGCGGTTATCTCCAGAACCCCGGCTCCCGCGAGATCCAACAGCTGATCCATCTGCCCGCGGCTAAAAGGCTTATCTTCGGCCGAGCCCTGGACTTCAACCAGTTTTCCACCGGCAGTCATAACAATATTCATATCGACAGCGGCCCTGGAATCCTCTTCATAAACCAGGTCAAGCATCGGCACAGAGTTAAAGAGGCCGACACTGACCGCCGAGAGATAGTCATACAGCGGCAGACGATCGATCAGTTCATTTTGTTTCAGATGCAGGAGGGCTTCAGCCAGGGCAACGTAAACCCCGCTGATTGCCGCCGTGCGGGTTCCCCCGTCAGCCTGAATTACATCACAATCAAGCCAGATTGTTCTCTCCCCAAGCGCCACGAGATCAACCACCGAACGAAGCGAACGGCCGATTAGACGCTGGATCTCTGAACTGCGGGCATTGACCCGGCCCCTTTCCCTCTCGATACGCACTGCAGTTGATCGGGGCATCATCGAATATTCCGCGGTGATCCAGCCCTGTCCCATTCCCTTCAGGAACGAAGGAACTTTCTCTTCGACGGAGGCGGTGCAGATAACCCTCGTATCACCGAGTTCAATATGCGTTGAGCCTTCCGGGTACTTCAGGTACGACCTGGTTATCTTTAGCGGACGCAGTTCGTTATTGCTTCTGCCGTCTAGGCGCATGGTAACGCTCCTTCCTGATTCTTCTCCTTATTCCCCAACTCCGCTTTAATCTCCTTCTCATTACCGACCGGCCGTCCTGCTAATTAATTTTTTGCCGATCCAATAATGACTAGAGGAAAAGGAAACGAAAAAAAGAATTAAGTATAGAGGTTTTCAGAGGAGGCTGTTACATGGACATTTCTTATATTCTGCCCGCGATCGTAATTCTGATTGTCGCCTTTATCGTTTATACCTATAATCGCCTGGTTGGATTACGCAATACGGCAGACACCGCTTACTCAAACATCGACACCTTGCTGCAAAAGCGTTTTGACCTGGTGCCCAACCTCGTGGAAACGGTAAAAGGCTACATGCAGCATGAGCGGGAAGTTCTCGAAACAGTTACGAAAGCGAGAACAGACTGGCTTAACGCTTCGACTATCCAGGAAAATGCAGGCGCTGATGAGACGGCTTCCAGGGCATTAAAGACTCTTTTTGCAGTATCGGAAAATTATCCCGAACTGAAAGCCAACCAAAACTTTTTGCTGCTGCAGGAAGAGCTGGCCGGTATCGAAAACAAGATCGCTTATGCCCGGCAGCGATATAACAGGACCATCATGGTTCTGAACATGGTCATCCAGAGATTCCCATCGAACTATGTCGCCAGGTTATTTAATTTTAAAACCAGGGAATATTTCAGTGCGGAATCGGACCAGGTTCGAAGCGTTCCCAGGGTGGAAGTTCAGGGCGGTGACAGCCGGTAATGGACCCGATCTACGGACGGATAGCGGCCAACAAAAGGCGGACATTCTTCCTCTTTTTCCTTTACGCTGTCTTATTTGCAGGAATTGGATATTTTGTCGGCATCTATCTCGGTGACCCTTTTGTCGGCATTATCCTGGCCGCGCTGGTTTTTGCGGTTCTGTTTCTGATCAGCTTTTTTAGCGGGCAAAAGGTGGTCACCTCAATGGCCGGCGCCCGGGAGGTTTCCAAGCAGCAGGAGCCTTTTCTCTACAATACCGTGGATGCCCTGAGCATTGCCGCCGGGAAGCCGATGCCCAAAGTGTATATCGTTGAAACCGAGGTGCCCAATGCCTTTGCGGCCGGGCGCAACCCGGAAAATGCTATCTTAGCAGTTACCAGGGGACTGATGAATCGCTTAAACCGCCAGGAACTGGAAGGGGTCATTGCCCATGAGATGGCCCACATCCATAACTACGATGTCTTACTGGCCACTGTAGCGATCGTACTGGCTGGAACGATTGTTTTCGTAAGTGTAATAGCGCGGCGGATGATCTTTTTCGGCGGAATGAGGCGCAGCGGCCGGAAAGGCGGACAGGGTCAGTTAATTGCCATAGCAGCTTTGATCATTTTGGCGATCCTTGCTCCGATTTTTGCTCAATTACTCAAATTTGCCATTTCCAGGCAGCGCGAGTACCTGGCCGACGCCACGGCAGCTGACTTTACCGGATATCCGGAAGGTTTGGCCAGCGCCCTGGAAAAAATAACTGACCAGCAGGTTAAAAACAGCCCAATTGATAACAGCGCGCTAAACGGGCTCTATATCATTAATCCGGCTTTGGGCGCCAGATCGCAAAACCGGGGCAGCGTGCTCTTTTCAACACACCCGCCGACGGAAGACCGGGTAAAACGTTTAAGGGCCATGTGAGGCAGCTTCATGAGTCGGAGGTCAGA
>SKPH01000023.1 GCA_007119615.1 Syntrophomonadaceae bacterium
ACCCTTGCTCCCGGAGGTAAGACCGTTATAAGATCGACGCTCTACTCTACTTACGAACACTGGGAAGCAGCGGCTAAAGATAAAGAACGTTACCGGAAGAAAAAAGAACAGCTGGCCGGGCTGGTAATCAAAGCAGTGGAAAAGAGGTTTCCCGCGGTAAAAGATCGTATTGAAGTGGTAGATGTAGCCACTCCGGTAACCTTTTCCCGTTACACGGGGGTCTGGAAAGGCGCCTACATGGCCTGGATAGTGCCTCCTGCGGCCGGAAGATTTAAAATCCCTAAGCAGCTGCCCGGCCTTGAAAACTTTTACCAGATCGGCCAGTGGGTAATGCCGCCTGCCGGGCTTCCCGGTTCCATGCTTACAGGACGGCACGTGGTACAAATTATTTGCCGGCAGGATAAAAAGCCTTTTGTGTTAAACTAAGGTAGATCGGGGAATTTAATGCCGGTATTGTGTAATATATTCTAAATATTGCCAGAACTTGCAATATCTATTATTTTGTGATATACTTTTAACAGTGTTAAAAAGTTGAAGAAGTAAGACATCAATAAACCTCCTTGTAGTGGTTGGGTGTAAGATGATTGATCTAATTCCGCTTTTTGAACAACAATATCAAGGAGGCAATACAAATGAACGGAACAGTAAAATGGTTTAATGCAGACAAAGGCTATGGTTTTATCGAAAGAGAAGATGGCGACGATGTATTTGTTCACTTCTCCGCTATTGAGGGAGACGGATTCAAAACATTAGACGAAGGCCAGACCGTAGAGTTCGAAGTCGTTGAAGGTAATCGCGGCATGCAGGCAGAAAAAGTATTCCGTGTCTAATATGCAGCTCTAATTTTCGAACTATGGGCATTTCCGGTTTTAACCGGAAATGCTTTTTTAGTGGGGTTTTTTCCGTGAAGTCGCTTTCTCAATTATCTATACCGCAGCCGCCGGCAGACCGGGATCGTTGTATGGTTGAACAGGTAATCAGCATTTGGCCCCGTTGAGATAGGCAGTATCAACGGGCAGGGTTAGAATAAATTGCCGGTGGTAGCTTCCGGATCACTTTTCGCGCTGTTTTCCGGTTCGATGGCGGCGGTTGTTACCGGTTCATGGTATTCCCGGGGAGGCGGAGCAAAACGGTTTGTTCCCCATACTCCGGCCAGGATAGCGGCAGTGCCGACTAATTGGTACCAGAAAACTGTCTCGCCCCGAAAAGTTACTCCGGCCCCGATGGCAACTACTGTGACCATGTTGGCAAAAACGGAACCCTGGGTCGCGGTTACCTTGCTCAGGACATAGTTATACATGAAAAAGGCTGCAACCGAAGACACCACGCCGAGGTAAATTATTGTTACCCAGAGGCTTTCCAGCGGAGCAAAAAAGATCCCCAGATTGCCGCTTACCAGATGCTGAGTAATGGCGATACTGTTAAAAATTACAGCACCGACAACCATCATTACCCAGGTTGTCTGAAGAGGCGAGTAGTCGGCTGACGCCTTGCGGGAAGCGATATTATAACTTGCCGCAGCGGCGACCGCTCCCAGGAGGGCAAGCGTTCCGAGAGGGTTAACCCCGGCAATGGACTGGTTATCCATAAATATAATGAAGATAACTCCGGATACTGAAGCAAGAATAAAGAAAACCTGCAGCCGGTTTGGGTATTCACGCAAAACAAATACCGATAATATGGCCACAAAAATAGGGATGATTGCAATCATCATCCCGGAGTAGGATGCAGAAGTAAGCAGAACACCGAAGGTCTCCGAAGAAAAATATAAAATCGGCTGGAAAAAAGCCAGGGGCAGGAGGCTTAAGTAGTCTTTTGGGTTAATTTTGATCCTGATTATACCCAGCACTCTCAGCAGAGCCATGGCGGCAACAGCAGCCGCAAACCTGAGCCCGAGCAGGTGGAAGGGTGAAAGGTAATCAAGCGCCCCCCGTGTAAACATAAATGAAAACCCCCAGGTGAGGGCAACGCCAATTCCGGCCAGGTATGGCAAGTAACGAAGCATAACAACCAACTCTTCCTGTAGACTATGCACTACTATACAATAAACTCATAAATTGGGAAAGGGTTGTTTAAAAAAATGTCCCCCCAGGCCACCTTTTCTCTTGATTATTATTGATATTTCAGGATATTATATGGCCAGATTACTAAGTTTGCGACATTGAAAGTTTGGGGGTGGGATGGGTATGAAGGGCATACAAAAAGTATATCTGGTAATTGTGGTCGCTATTACTTTGCTGGTGACGGCGAATGGATGCGGCGGGGTTCTGGTTACTGAAGAGTTTTCCCAGTCGTACCGGGTCAGATCGGGAACAACCATTGAAATTTATAACCCGAACGGTGAAGTAGTCATTACCGGGTGGGATCAGGATCAAGTTGAAATATTTGCGCTTAAGGAAACCTTACGCGGCCGGGAAGCCCTCGATGAGGTCGATATATTTATCGACATTGCCGATAGGATGATCATCCAAATCGAGTATCCCGACCCAGGATCGCAGGTTACCGTCAGTTTTGATATAAAAGTTCCTGAAGATGTTTTCATTGAAGTGGTGGAGTGTTTTAATGGCAGTATCACTCTTGAAGATGTTACCGGGAATCCTGTCTTATCGACCTCGAATGGTTCAATAACAGCCACGAATATTACCGGGATAGTAACAGCCCGCAGCAGTAACGGAAATATTACCGTTACGGGGGTTAGAGGCCTGGGCGATCTGCGGACTTCCAACGGTAATATTGATGCCGAACTGCCGGCGCTTCATGAGAATCTTGAGATCAGGACCAGCAATGGTTCAATCACCCTTTTTCTGGATTCTGCCCTTGAGGCTGACCTGGAAGCAATCACTTCAAATGGAACCGTAGATGCGAGCAACCTTAATGTAGATATAACTGAACTGGAGCAGACTTCGCTTGCCGGGTCGATGAACGGGGGAGGGCGCAGTATCAGCATCTCCACTTCGAACGGCTCGATTGATCTGATGCCGCTCAGGTAAAATTATCTTGTAGGGAGCAGGGATCCTATGCTGGAGCAGTATACTGTATATATTACTTTAATCCTTATCCTGGCCCTTTTTACCTGGGGGCGCCTGCGTTACGACGTTGTTGCCGTAATTGCCCTGCTGTTTCTAACTTTTATTGGCATTGTCCCGGGTGAAGATGCTTTCCGGGGATTTGGCCACCCTGCTGTTATTACGGTAGCTGCGGTATTGATTATCAGCAAAGCCCTGACGAATGCGGGTATAGCTGATTCCATTACCAGGGGGATGGCCCGGATTAATCAGCGCCTGGTTATCCAACTGGCGACCCTGGTTGCAGCGGTAACGGTGAGCTCCGCATTTATGAATAATATCGGGGCGTTGGCTCTCTTTATGCCCGTTGCTATCCGGATGGCCCGGAAAAGCAATAAGTCGCCTTCAATATATTTGATGCCCATTGCCTTCGGGTCGCTTCTGGGAGGCCTGATGACCCAGATCGGCACCCCTCCGAACATTATCATCTCTCTTTACAGGGCGGAAGCAGCCGCCGCCGTACCTTTCCGCATGTTTGATTTTACCCCGGTTGGAGCGGTAGTGGCTCTTGCCGGTTTCTTATTTATTATTGTCGGCGGCTGGAGGTTGATTCCATGCCGTAAGGGGCGGGTCTCTCCCGAGGACCTCTTTGAAGTGGATAAGTACCTGACCGAAATTCACGTTCCCGAAGGATCAAAATTTGCCGGAAAGCAGTTGATTGACCTGGGCCGGGCCACCGAAGGCGATATTGTTGTAGTGGGCCACGTCCGTAATCAAAAGAAGCTGCCTTTCTTCTCGCCCTACCGGTTTTTTCAAGAAGACGATAACATCATTATTAAAGCCAACGCCGAAGATCTGAAAGAATTTCTGGACATTACCGGGTTTGAACTGACAGCTACAAAAAAACTGAGCGCCGAAGATCTCCGATCAGATGAAATTAACATTATAGAAGCAGTGGTGACTGCCAACTCCGCTGTTGAGGGCCAGACGGCCCGCACCTTGAACCTGCGTTCTGCATATGGAATCAACCTGCTCGGCATCTCCAGGGAGGGTGCCAGGTTAAGGGCCCGTCCGGATCAGATCAATTTCCGGGCTGGGGATGTTCTACTGCTCCAGGGGCGGATAGAGGTGTTAAATGAAGTAATGACCTCTCTCGGCCTGCTGCCCCTGGTTGAAAGAGGTTTAAGGCTGGGGCATCCCAGGAAAATGTTATTGAATCTGGGAATATTTGGAGCAGCCCTGGCCGGCACCGCGTTCGGATTTGTCCCGATCCAGGTTGCTTTTATGGCTGCGGCGGTATTAATGCTGCTGTTCGGAGCTATTAAGCTGCGTGAGCTATATGTGAGCATAGACTGGCCGATTATTGTTTTACTGGGGGCGATGATCCCTGTCAGCGAAGCGCTGGAAACTACGGGCGGAGCTGAAGCCATAGGAGCTGCTATTTACAGCCAGGCCGCGGACTTTATGCCCTGGGCAACCCTGACCATATTGTTTGTCATTACCATGCTCCTCTCGAACGTGGTAAATAATGCTGCGGCAGCGCTGCTGATGGCGCCTATTGCCGTAAGTATCGCTGCAGGGATGGGCGTTTCTGCAGATCCGCTCCTGATGGTTGTAGCCGTAAGCGCCTCGTGTGCTTTCCTAACTCCGATCGGCCATCAGTCCAATACCCTGGTTATGGGGCCGGGTGGTTATCATTTTGGTGATTACTGGCGTATGGGATTACCGTTAACGCTGATTATAGTGTTGATAGCCGTACCGTTAATCATGTTGGTTTGGCCCCTGTAATTTAAACCTGCAAAAAAATAAAGGAACTACATCCCAAATTGATGAATAAGTGAAGTAACCTTTAATTAAATTTATCCGGGGGCGGCAGCTATGCAGACCGATCAAATGGTTGTTTTTGCGACTCTGGCCCTGGTCCTGATTCTATTTATCTGGGGCCGCTGGCGTTACGATCTGGTTGCAATTTTTGCTTTACTGGTTGTCTCAGTTACCGGGTTGGTGCCCGCCGGTGAAGCCTTTTCCGGGTTTGGCCACCCTGCCGTGATTACGGTTGCAGCGGTTCTTGTGGTCAGCCGGGCCCTGTTTAACTCCGGTATGGTCGACTACATTGTCCGCCTGATGTCTTCAGTCGGAGAAAATCCGATTACCCAGCTTGCTGCGCTGGTTATTGCGGTCACCATTTGTTCCGGCTTTATGAACAATATTGGAGCCCTGGCCCTTTTCATGCCTGTAGCGATTCGTATGGCCCGCAAAAATGAAGTTTCCCCGTCGCTCTTTTTAATGCCCCTGGCTTTCGGCTCTCTTCTGGGAGGTCTGATCACCCAGGTAGGCACGCCCCCTAATATCATTATTTCAGTTTTCAGAGCAGATACTGCCGCGGGTTTTCCATTCCGCATGTTTGATTTTGCGCCTGTCGGAGCGGGTATCGCCCTGGCTGGTGTGCTTTTCATCATCTTCGTGGGCTGGCGTTTGATACCCAAACGTAGAGGGCAGCTTTCCCGTGAAGAACTCTTCGAAATAGATGATTATATCACCAGAGTTGAGGTGCCGAAAAAATCTTCCCTTACCGGGAAAAGGATGCGCGACCTGGAGGATGCCACTGATGGGGATGTGATCGTGGTCGGGCATATTCGCGGCGATCAAAAATTTGCAGCGCCGTCGCCATACCGCACTTTTCAGGAAGGAGATTCCCTGGTCATCAAGGCCAATGCCGAGGATCTGCAGGAACTGCTCAGTACTACAGGACTTAGGCTGGCTGAATCCGGAAAAAACGGGGAGGAAGCACTTAGCTCAGATGAGGTCACCGTTATGGAGGCGACAATTACCAGGGGCTCGGTGATGGAAGGGCGGACGGCACGATCCCTGAATCTAAGATCAAGCTATGGCGTAAACATGATCGGCCTGGCCAGGCAGGGCGGCCGCCTGCGTTCCAGCCCCGACAACGTCAGTTTCAAGGTTGGCGATGTACTGCTACTGCAGGGTTCGACTGAAGTTCTGTACGAGGTTTTGCCTTCACTCGGCCTGCTGCCCCTTGTTGAAAGAGGATTGAGAGTAGGGCAGCCCCGCCGGATAATCATGGGTATCGCAGTATTTGCAGCTGCATTGGTCCTGGCCGCTACGGGGACCCTGCCAATTCAAATTGCTTTTGTCGGTGCCGCCTTTTTAATGGTTGTAGTCGGGCTAATCTCTTTAAGGGAAATTTATGAGTCTATAGACTGGCCGATTATCATCCTTCTGGGAGCGATGATACCGGTTAGCCAGGCCCTGGAAACAACCGGTGCCGCCCGATTGATTGCCGAAAGCATTTTAGTTTTTTCCGGCAGTGCCGCCCCCTGGATAACTCTTACGGTGGTGCTGGTAGGAACCATGTTTCTTTCCGACCTGGTAAATAATGCTGCGGCGGCTGTGCTGATGGCCCCGGTTTCGATCAGTATCGCTGCCGGGATGGGCGCTTCCGCCGATCCTTTCCTGATGAGCGTGGCGGTCGGCGCCTCCTGTGCTTTCCTGACCCCGATTGGCCATCAGTCGAATACCCTGGTGATGGGACCCGGAGGTTATAAGTTCAGTGATTACTGGCGGATGGGATTGCCCCTGGAAATTATTATTGTCCTTGTCGGGGTGCCGTTGATTATGTACTTCTGGCCGCTTTAATTTTACTTTACCGCTCTAAACCGGTTTTGCAGGCAGGGAGTTAATATAATGACAGTAGATATTGCTTTAACGCTGGGGATATTATTATTGGCCATCATCCTTTTTGTCACTGAATTGCTCAGGGCTGATCTGGTTGCTCTGCTGGTTCTGGTGCTGCTTGTCGTGATTGGCCTCGTCCCGCCGGAAGAGAGCATCTCCGGATTCTCAAACCCGGCCGTGATTACCACCTGGGCAATCTTTATTTTGTCAGCAGGCCTGGCCCGGACCGGAGTGGCCGCCAGGCTGGCCGAGCAGGTGCTGCGTCTGGCCGGTAAAGGAGAGAGTCGTCTGCTGACTGTCCTGATGGGCAGTACGGCTGCTGTCTCTGCTTTTGTGATCAACGTAGGGGTCGTGGCAATGTTTTTACCGGTTACTCTTGATATTGCCCGGCGCACCGGGCGGCCTGCATCGAAGCTGCTGATGCCCATGGTTTTTGGTACCACTATTGGCGGGATGACAGTTTTGATCGGAACCGCTTCAAACCTGGTGGTAGTTGATTTTTTACGTGAAGCTGGAATGGCACCTCCGGGGTTATTTGACTTTACTATCGTCGGGGTATCTATACTGTTTGTAGCTGTTGTTTATATGCTGCTGTTAGGGCGCCGCCTGCTTCCGGAAAGAAAAAGTCCATCGGTGGATAATATCAAGCCCAATAAAGACTTCAGGCAGCATTACGAGCTTAAGGAACGCATTGCTAAGATTACCATACCCGAGGGCAGCCCACTGGCCGGTAAAACCCTTGATGAGAGCCGTTTCGGCAGAGCGCTTGGCCTGAATGTGTTGAGCGTGATGCGCGATGAAGGAGTGCGGTACATACCCGGTCCCGATTTGGAGCTTCAGGCAGGGGATATGTTGCTGGTTCTTGGAAAACTGGATGCCATAGATGAGATTTCAGGAAAGCCTGTTGTTATGCTTCTTGATGATTCACCTGAAACAACCTGCCTGACTTCTGATCAAATTAGCCTGGTTGAACTTAGTGTAACCGAAGACTCCATTTTCAATGGGAAAACTCTGGTTGAGCTGGATACAAGACAGAAGCTGGGCGTTAATCTACTGGCCCTTCGGCGAGGTAATCGGATCAGACGGACTAATTTAAGTGAAATAGTTTTTGAACCCGGCGATAGTTTGCTGCTCAGGGGTCCTGTTGAAAAACTGGAGTCGCTGCGTGAGCACGAAGAGCTTGTTTTTATACAAACCTGTGATCTGGATACTTACAACCTGGATGAAAGACTTCTTTATGTGCGCATTCCGGAAGGATCTTCGCTTGCTGGCACTTCTATCCTGGAAATGGGGCTGGCAAAAAATTACGGGGTATCTGTTCTGAATATTATCAGGAACGGAAAAGAACTGTATATGCCGGAACCAGCTACCATCCTGGAAGAAAATGATCTGCTTGTGGTAGAAGGGCGCGCTGTCGATATTGAGGTTCTCAGGGGGCATCAATCACTGCTGGTTGACCGTAACCCGGATATAGATTTGAGCGAACTTGAAACAGACACCCTGTCGGTAGTTGAAGTAATGCTTTCCCCCCATACATCACTTACCGGTAAAACCCTGCGTCAGTTGAATTTTCGCGAAAAATTCGGGGTTTCGGTTTTAGCTATCTGGCGCGGAGAACGTGCTTACCGGACCAGCTTAAACGATATTCCCCTTGAGTTTGGCGATGCGCTGCTATGTTACGGCACAAGTGATAAGTTTGAGGTTCTGGCCCGGGAAAAAGACTTTGTGGTTTTAAATCTTGAGTACCAGGAAAAATATTTATACAAAAAAGCTTCGCTTTCCGGAATAATTATGGTAGCAGTATTGGCATCAGTCCTCTTTAATCTGCTGCCTATTTACATTGCAGCCATAGCAGGCGCACTTATAATGATTGTGACCAACTGCCTGACAGTTGAAGAGGCTTACCGGGCAATAGAGTGGAAGGCAATATTCCTGATCGCGGCAATGCTGCCACTGGGGTTTGCCATGCATCAAACGGGTGCGGCAGCGATGATCGCAGAAATCGTTATAGATGCGGTTGGCTCGTTTGGTCCAACTGCAATTCTGGCCGGCTTGATGACAATGGCCCTGATTCTCAACCAGTTTATTCCCAGTGCTGTCAACGCCGTGGTTATGACTCCCATAGCGATTGCTTCGGCTGCAGGGTTGGGTATTTCACCATATCCACTTGTAATGGGTATTGCTTATTCTGTAGCAGCCAGTTTCATGACCCCTGTTTCTCACCCGGCGAATGTTCTGATCATGAGTCCCGGGGGGTATCGGTTTAGCGATTATATGAAAAACGGCTTGCCCCTGTCTCTGATTGTCCTGGTAGTCAGCGTTCTTCTGCTTCCCGTTGTTTTCCCCTTTTAACAGCCGGAAATTGATTTTAGCCATGTTTTCTTTTGCATAATTGGGTTAAAGATTATAAAATGAGGTTAATCCGTTGTAGAAAAATTATGCATCGGTAACACGGTTCTATTCAGGGAGCTGAAGATGCGATGAATAATAGAATCAGAGCTTTGACACTGGTATTTTTTCTGGCGCTGTTGATAGTATTTGCAGGGGTAGGGTGTGGTCCCGAACCGGATATAATTGAGGATATTGTAGAAGATGAATTAAACGGGCTGCCTGAAGATGGTAATGATTTACCGGATCCCGGTGAACCGGATCCTGTTGAACCTGAGGATCCGGTGAAAGAACCTGCTGGAACTCCTGACACATATTACTGGCCCTGGCTGAGTCACGGTCACCTTGATCTTTCAACCGGTGAAGTTATCGCCGGTCCCGATCTGTTTGAATCCGACCTTGGGTTTATTTCCGAATTTACTGAAGGTGACAGCTACGAGGGACGGCTGGTATGGATAACCAGGGAATCGGATCTATTTGCCCTGCAGTGGGTAACCCTTTCGTTTAATGTCGATTACTTTGAAGAAAGTGACTGGGTGGCCAATCTTGCTTTTGTGCTGGAGATTACAGATCTTCAGCCTGAACCCGGCGATAAAGGTATCCAGGAGTTTGCCCTCGACATTAATGATCAACAGCATGATTTTGAGGTCGCAGTTACAGGGATTTCGCTCGGCAAAAGCCAGGAAGGCAGTATTGGCACCGAACCGATTGATTATATCGCCCTGGAAGTAAAAATGAGGGTCCTTGGCAATCCCTAAATTAAGGAGTGGTCAGAAGTTGAAATCAATTGATGAGCTGGCAGTAAATACGATCCGCTTTTTGGCAGTTGATGCCGTTCAAAAAGCAAATTCAGGTCACCCGGGATTACCCATGGGAGGCGCTGCGATAGGATACACCCTCTGGACCAGGTTTTTGAAGCATTCACCTGAAGATCCCGAATGGCACAACCGCGACCGGTACTTGATGTCGGCCGGCCACGGCTGCATGCTGCAGTATGCTCTTTTACACCTTTTCGGTTACCTGCCAATGGAAGAACTTAAAAATTTCAGGCAGTGGGGTAGTAAAACACCGGGGCATCCTGAATATGTCGATACCCCGGGGGTTGAGACCACCACGGGCCCCCTGGGACAGGGATTTGCCAATGCCGTCGGCATGGCTATTGCCGAGAGGCGCCTGGCAGCGGAATTTAACCGCCCCGGGTACCCGATTATTGACCATTATATCTATACCTATGCCGGAGACGGCTGCATGATGGAAGGGATTACTTCCGAAGCAGCTTCCCTGGCCGGACACTTGCAACTTGAAAAATTGATCTGTTTTTATGACGATAACCAGATTACAATAGACGGCAGCACGGACCTTGCTTTTACGGAGGATACGGCAAAAAGGTTTGAAGGTTACGGGTGGCAGGTTCTGAAAGTCGAAGATGGAAACAGGATTGACCTGCTTACCGAGGCCATCAATGAAGCGAAACAGGAAACTGTTAGGCCTACCCTGATCAAGGTGCGAACAAAAATAGGATACGGTTCGCCAAATAAACAGGGCACTGCAGAAGCTCACGGCGCCCCCCTCGGCGAAGAAGAAGTAAAGCTGACCAGGAAAAACCTCAAGTGGCCCGAAGAACCGACATTTTACGTGCCCCAGGAAGTTTATGACCATTTTGCAGATATCGGCGAAGGACTTGATCTGGGAAAAAAGGAATGGGAGAAGCTCTTTGCCGATTACCGCAGTGAATATCCCGAACTTGCAGACAGGTGGGACCGGTGGTTCTCGAAAAAGGTGCCCGATGAACTTGAAAACGACGAGCGGTTGTGGCAGTTTGACAAACCGATGGCTACGCGTGCCGCTTCCGGACAGATTATGCAGGTGCTCGCTGAATACATCCCCAATATGATAGGCGGTTCGGCGGACCTCAATGCCTCAACCAAAACATACCTGAAAGGATTCGGTGATTTTCAGGCGGATAACCGTTCCGGCAGCAACATCCACTTCGGTGTGCGGGAACATGCCATGGGAGCGATACTGACCGGACTTTCCCTGCACCGGGGATTGCGCCCATTCGGCTCAACCTTTTTGGTTTTCCTGGATTACATGAAACCGGCGGTGAGACTTTCTTCCCTGATGGAGGCCCCGGTAGTTTTTGTTTATACCCATGACAGTATCGGTGTTGGTGAAGACGGACCGACCCACCAGCCGGTCGAACATATCCCAAACCTGCGCTCGATCCCAAACCTGCAGGTACTCAGGCCGGCTGACGGGGTTGAAACTGCCGCGGCCTGGTTATGTGCCCTGAAGTGTGACCGCACTCCTTCGGCGCTTATATTGAGCCGGCAGAGCCTTCCCCAGCTGCCGGGCAGCAGCAGGGAAGCGATAAATGGCGCCTACATCATCAGCGAAGAAAAAGAAGACCGCATCGACCTGATAATAATTGCGACGGGGTCGGAAGTGCATCTGGCCCTGGAAGCGCAGGAGCACCTGCAGGAGAAAGGACATTCGGTCCGGGTCGTCAGCATGATGTGCCTGGAACGCTTCGAGGATCAGGATGATGCTTACCGCGACAAAGTGCTACCGGAAAAAGTGGAGGCAAGGCTGGTAGTTGAAGCTGCCCACCCGATGGGCTGGGAAAAATATGCCGGCCCCCGGGGCAAGATCATCGGAGTAACCGAGTTCGGAGCTTCCGCTCCCGGAGAAGTGGTCATGGAAAAACGGGGTATCTGCACAGAAAACATTGTTCGCGGGGCTGAAGAAGTTATTACCGCCAATCGGGAGAGTTAAAGTGATAAACCGTGAATCAATTCATTACAAATTGCTAGTAACGATCGTCCTGGTCTTAGGCTTTTTACTGCTGCCGGGCTGCGCTCCGGATCAGGATATCCCCCTGCCGGAACAGGATCCCGATGATCCTGAAACTGAAGCAGAGTTGCAGGAAGATTATGCCGAAGAGCCTCCGGAAACCGATCAGGACGAGGAAGAGACAGGTCAGGTTGATAATGATTCAGAAGAAGATGAAACTCCCGGTGGAAGCTGCACACTGCCTGCAGATCAAAGCGGCGGCGAAGTTGAAGGACTTAAAGTAATAAGTGATGGAAATTATCTGCTGGCCCTGGTAACTAAGGAAACGACACTTAAAAGCGGTTATGTCCCGCCGGATCTTAAACCTGTCCCTTCCTATATGAATCCATCGTATAATATGCAGCTGCGGGAAGAGGCTCTTGAACACCTGGCAGAACTATTTCAGGCGGCAGAATCTGACGGCGTAACCCAGGCCATCCGTTCAGCTTACCGAAGTTATTCGACTCAAAAAAATCTGTTTCAGGACTATGCCAGCAGGCACGGCGAGGAAGAGGCCAATCGTTTCAGCGCCAGGCCCGGGCAGTCTGAACATCAGCTCGGCACAGCCGTCGACTTTGGAGGCACAAATGTTGACTTCAGGGCTGCTTTCGCCCAGACGGAACAGGGATTGTGGCTTGCTGAAAATGCCTATAAATACGGGTTCGCCATGAGTTATCCGCATAATAAGGAACATATAACCGGATATATTTTTGAACCTTGGCATTACCGTTATATTGGAGTCGCTGCAGCCAGGGAGTGGAAGGAATCAGGCAAGACGCTTAAGGAGTATCTTGAAGAAAAGGCCCAGTTTTATGAATAGAATCATTCTATCAATTCAGATTTAGTAGATCGGATTAAAATAACCATAAAATTTCATGAATTATCTTTTTATATTGAAGAAAGGGCTTGAATTATCGGACATAATGACTTATGATTACTAGAGAGCCGGGGTTTAAACCGGTTAACTATAAGTTCAAGGAGGTATTATCATGGTCGATAAAAGAGAACTCGCTCAGGATGAAAAAACGTTTGGTATGTTAGCGCACCTCGCTGCCCTGGCCGGCTTTATTATTCCTTTCGGCAACTTGATTGGTCCCCTTGTAATTTGGTTGATTAAAAAGGACCAGTCGGAATGGGTTGATCAACAGGGTAAGGAATCATTGAACTTCCAGATTAGCATTTCTATTTATGCCGCTGTCGCAGGTATTCTGACAATAATTGTAATCGGACTTTTCTTACTAATTGCGGTTGGTATATTCTCACTGGTTATGATTATTATTGCTACCATCAAAGTTAACAATTTGGAAGATTTTCAGTATCCGCTTACCATCCGCTTTCTCAAGTAGAATGCACTATTCGTTAAACTAAATATCATAAAGGGATAGGGCAGATAACCCCCTATCCCTTTATAACACTTAAACTGAAAATCAAGCTTGCGCTCTCAATTCAGGATGACTATAATATTTGAAATGGACTGGTACTAATTATTATCCGGTCAACCTGGAAAAGGAGCGTATAAAGATGCAGAACATTGTTTTGATTGAACCGCAGTCGAAGGAAGATCATGTTTACAAGTATATCCGTATGCCCCGCCTGGGGCTGCCTATCCTGGGAACCCAGCTGCAGGAAGCCGGGTACCGGGTTAACTTTTACCTGGGCACAGGTGATTCTCTACCCTGGCTAAAAATTTTCGAAGCCGACCTGGTTGGCATATCGACGACAACTGCTACCTGCCGGGAAGCTTACCAGATTGCCGGTTTGCTCCGCACCAATGATATCCCGGTGGTTATAGGTGGCATCCATGCATCTTTCATGCCGGAAGAGGCCCTGCAGTTTGCCGATTTTGTGGTCCGGGGAGAAGCAGAAGAGAGTTTTTTGCCCCTCGTCCGCGCCATTGAAGCCGGCAGGCAGCCGGTTGGTATCCCTGGAGTTTCATACTGGCACAACGGAGAAGCGGTTCACAATCCGGGCCTTAATGAGCGAATTAATATGGATACACTGCCCATTCCCGACATAACTCTGCTTGACCGCTCTGAATCGCTGCGCAGTGTTCCGGTGATGACCTCACGGGGCTGCCCCTACAACTGCACATTCTGTTGTGTTACCCAGATGTTTGGCAGGCGTTACCGCTTCCGCTGCACTGAAAGTATCCTCGAAGAGCTTTCCCGCTATCCTGGCAAACATATTTTTTTCTGCGATGATAACTTTACCGCCAACCCACAGCACAGTAAGGAACTGATGAGAGAGATGATCAGCCGGGATAGCATAAAAATCAAAAGCTGGGGTGCCCAGGTTCGGGCTGAATCAGCTTTTGACGATGAGCTAATCGATCTGATGCGCCGCTCGGGTTGCACCATGGTGTATATCGGTTTCGAATCGGTTAACCCCGAAACCCTGAAGGGTTATAACAAGCAGCAAACGGTTGAAGAAATAAGATCGGCAATCAGCCGTTTCCATGATTATGGAATCAGGATTCACGGCATGTTCGTGCTGGGAGGCGATGCCGATACCGCTGAAACGATAAAAGAAACCGCCGATTTTGCCATTGAAGCGCATATCGACACAGTTCAATTTATGATTTTAACACCGATGGCCGGCACTCCATATTACAAAAAAATGGAGGAAGAGGGAAGGATTCTGACTTATGACTGGTCTCTCTACGACGGTCATCATGCTGTGCTCAAGCCCTTAATGATGAC
>SKPH01000044.1 GCA_007119615.1 Syntrophomonadaceae bacterium
ACCGGGTTGCCCTTCTGTCCGCCGGTGGTGTCCTGACCGGCCTGGAAAAAGTTATGGCTGGATCTCCACGAAAAGTATTTTCCCTTAACCGCCCTCCCGGTCATCATGCCGAACGCAGCAGAGCAATGGGGTTTTGTCTTTTTAACAATGTTGCGATTGCTGCTGCAGCAGCTGGGCGTGATTTCGGCTTGCAGAGGATCGCTATCATGGACTGGGATGTTCATCACGGCAACGGAACCCAGCATGCGTTTGAAGATAAAAGTGAAGTTTTATTTATTTCAACCCACCAGAGTCCCGCTTACCCCGGTACAGGTGGTATGAAGGAGACCGGCCGGGGTAATGGAGAGGGCTTTACTGTTAATATTCCCCTGCCTGCAGGCTGCGGTGATGCAGAATATGCCCTCTTTTTTGACCAGGTGATTATTCCGGTTCTCGATCAGTATAAGCCTGAGCTGATAATAATCTCTTCGGGTCACGATGCTTACCGTCAGGATCCGCTGGCCGGTATGTCGCTCACGCACGGTGGCTTCTACTATATGGCAGGTGTGATGGCTGCTGCCGCCGATCGCTGGTCCGGTGGAAAGGTCCTGCTGGGTCTCGAGGGCGGCTATCACCTGGAGGGCCAATCCGGTGCCGTAATCCAGATTTTGAATGCCATGGGCCGATGGGGTCTGCCGGTTACCGAGCACGCTCCCGACCTGAAACCTTTAAAACACGCTCAACAGCGCCTGGAGGAAGTAATCGAAGTGCAGCGCGCATACTGGGATCTTTAATTTCCGGTCCCGGTCATTTTTGGATCCGTATTCAGAAGCCTCCACTTCCAGGCACTCTGCCAGATCAGAGATCGGAGCCGGGGATATCCCCGGCATTAATTGATATCCCCGATACCGTTTTCCTTCCGATCAACTTAATTGAAGGTTAAGAGCCACTGATTATCAACCCCAATTAAGGGCCTTGATCCAAAGTAGCTCGGGCAGTGTTAAACTTAAAAACAATATGATCCGTTCAATACCAGGAGGGAATTAATGGCTGTTATCAGACCGTTTAAAGGAATCAGGTTTAACCGGGAAAAGGTAAACGATCCGGGCCGGGTAATCACCCCACCATATGACGTGATCGACAGACCGGAGCAGGAAAGGCTGCATCAGCTCAGTCCTTACAATATAATCCGCCTTGAATATGGGAAAATCTATCCTGATGACAATGAAATCGAAAACCGCTACAGCAGGGCCGCCGAAACTCTTAACCTGTGGCTTAAAAATGAAATTCTTAAACCCGACAGCAGGAAAAGTTACTATTTATATGAACAGCGGTATACTTATAACCGGCAGGAATTTAAGCGCCGCGGTGTAGTTGCCGCTCTCAAACTTCAACCTTATTCAGATCATGTGATCCTGAGACATGAACGGACTATGGCCGCCCCAAAAGCCGACCGTCTGGAACTCTTAACCCGCACCCGAACTAATATCAGTCCGATTTTTACCCTGATGCCGGATCCGGAAAACAGGATTAAAGATTATTTTGCTATAATAGAGGAGTACAAACCGCTAGTAGATCTGGGTGCGGACTCCGGCATGGGTCACCGCCTCTGGAACATAACGGATCAAGCTATTCAGGAAGAGTTGACCGCATACCTTTCTCCGCAACCCCTGCTTATAGCGGACGGCCATCACCGTTACGAAACGGCCCTGAATTTTTATCAGAATTCTGATCATGGTAAGACCCCGGGGGCGGGATATATTCTGTCGATCATGGTCTGTATGAATGATCCGGGCCTGCTGGTTCTGCCTACCCACCGCCTGGTTAGCGGTCTTGACAGGGAGCAAAAAGAGAACCTGTTCAATGCAGTGAAAAATAACTTCAAAATGGTGGAACGGGGGAGTCCCGGTGAGTTGAACAGGGGAAAATATCTGGGTGAGCTGGCTTCGCTGAGCCGCGAAAAATGCGGATTAGGTTTTATTACCGGTGAGCAGTCGTACCTTCTGATTCCTGAAGGTGAAAGCTGCGGTGAAACTCTTCCGGTGTCTCTGCTGCATGAGAGGTTGCTGAAACCGGTACTCTCACCCGGTGCAGGCGGCGAGGCTGATAAAGATTTAATCAGCTTCCCTCACGACATCGAAACTGTGCTGAAAGCAGTTGTTTCCGGATCGGCGGATGCTGCGTTTATTCTTGAAACAATCCGGGCGCCGGAAGTCCTGGACCGCGCCGGAAAAGGCCTGGTTATGCCTCAAAAATCAACCTTTTTCTATCCAAAACTGCCCGGCGGCCTGGTCCTCTACAACATGGATCTCAGCTGGTAATGAATATTTCCTGGTGTTGTCTCTTTCTGATCGGCAATGTCCCTTTTTCCATTGCCAGGATTGGTGAACTATGCTATACTACCTCTGGTAATTCCAATACGCACGCCTGACGAGTCCGGAACCGGTTGGCTGAATGCTTGGCTGCGGACTATGAACCGGGCGGAGGTAAAAACAAAGGAGGAGTTAGCTTGGCCAGAGTAAGTATGAAGCAGTTGTTGGAAGCGGGGGTCCATTTCGGACATCAAACCCGGCGCTGGAACCCGAAAATGAAAAACTTTATCTTCACCGAAAGAAACGGGATTTATATTATTGACCTGCAAAAAACGGTAAAACTGATGGATACGGCCTATAATTTTGTGCGGGACCTGGTTGCCGATGGAGGCAACATTATTTTTGTGGGAACCAAAAAGCAGGCTCAGGAATCGATCCGCCTCGAAGCGGAAAGAAGCGGGGCCCATTATGTTAATCACCGCTGGCTCGGTGGGATGTTAACTAATTTTAACACCATCCGCAAACGTATCGACCGGATGATTAAACTGGAGCAGATGGAA
This sequence comes from Syntrophomonadaceae bacterium, assembly GCA_007119615.1. Lineage (GTDB taxonomy): Bacteria > Bacillota > Dethiobacteria > DTU022 > DTU022 > SKPH01. Next base: position 2,852 of record SKPH01000044.1, read on the forward strand.
GTTGACGGTACTTTTGAACGTTTAACAAAAAAAGAAGTGCTCACCCTTTTAAACGAAAAAGAACGCCTGATGAAGTTTCTTAGCGGTATCCGCAGTATGAAAAAACTGCCTGATGCGATATATGTGGTCGATCCGCGGAAAGAAAAAATTGCAGTGGCTGAAGCTAGAAAGCTCGATATACCGGTAATTGCGATTGTCGATACAAACTGCGATCCTGATGAGATAGATTACTTGATTCCGGGCAATGATGACGCGATCAGGGCTGTAAAATTAATCACTTCGGTTATGGCCGATGCCGTGCTGGAAGGAAAACAGATAATCGAATCGGCGAAAGAAACTGAAGCAGCTGAAGCGGAAGCCGAAAAAGAAGTTATGAAGATTGAGACTGAAACTCCGGCACCTGAAATGGCGACCCCGCCTGTCGCTCCCGACAGTATTGAAGAAATAGCTGAAGAAGCTGAAGCATCCGGGGCGCCTGAAGACGTTGAAGTGGAAATTAAAGAAGAAGTCAATACCGAGACAGGCAGCGAAGAAAAATAAGCAGATCAGTAACCGGCAGCTATTTCGCTGGAGGCTGCCAATTCGCGGACCCGGCGGGCTGCCGTCAGTGGATGCTGTAAGGGATGAAGTAATTGTAGAGGAGTGGACATAGATGCACATTGATGCGAAGACAGTTAAAGCTCTGCGCGAAAAAACAGGCGCAGGGATGATGGATTGCAAAAAGGCTCTACAGGAAGCAGGCGGAGACGAGGAGAAGGCAGTTGATATTCTCAGGGAAAAAGGATTGTCAGCGGCCGCACGCAGATCCGGGCGGGCTGCAAACCAGGGTATTGTCGATTCATATATTCACCTCGGCGGTAAAATAGGTGTCCTGGTTGAAGTGAACTGTGAGACCGACTTTGTTGCCCGCAATGATGAGTTTAAGGAATTTGTCCGCAATATCTGTTTGCAGGTAGCTGCGACAAACCCCGCTTATCTGAAGAAAGAAGATGTTCCGGAAAATATTCTTGAGAAGGAACGCCAGATTATTAAAACCCAGGCTTTAAATGAGGGCAAGCCGGAAAAAGTAATTGAAAAAATTATCGAAGGCCGTCTTGATAAGTTTTATCGTGAAAACTGTCTGATGGAACAGGCTTTTGTTAAAGATGAAGATATAACCATTACGGAGTTGTTGACCGGCCTGATTGCCAGGATTGGCGAGAACATTGTAGTCAGGCGTTTCAGCCGTTTCGAGGTCGGCGAAGGTCTCGATTCTGACACCGGCAGTTCATGCTGCTGCGGCTAAGCGGACTTAAAAAGAACACTGAAAAGTGTTCTTTTTTTAAACAAAGTTATTACGTTTGAAGGTTGTTTATGAATATTTGTCGAATTAACAAAAAACGGGAGGTGCATTATTGGCTAAACCTGCATACAACCGCGTTATACTCAAGTTGAGCGGCGAAGCATTGGCCGGCGACCGGGGATTTGGCATTGATCAGGAAGTCATTGAAGGTATAGCGATACAGATCAAAGAAGTGATTGAATACAAAGTAGAGGTTGCCGTTGTTGTCGGGGGCGGCAATATCTGGCGTGGAGCCCAGGCAGGTAAAAAAGGGATGGATCGAGCAACTGCCGACTATATGGGTATGCTGGCGACGGTTATCAATGCCCTGGCCCTGCAGGATGCCCTGGAGCGCCAGGAAGTAGATACCCGGGTTCAGACAGCGCTGGAAATGCAGCAGGTAGCTGAACCTTATATCAGGCGACGTGCCCTGCGGCATCTTGAAAAAGGACGGGTAGTAATCTTTGCCGGAGGAACCGGTAATCCATATTTTTCAACGGATACGACAGCAGCGCTGCGAGCGGCTGAAATGGAAGCTGAAGTGATTCTGCTGGCTAAAGGCAAAGTAGACGCTGTTTACGATACTGACCCCCTGACCAATCCCAATGCCCACCGGTATACGGAGCTGAATTATATCGAAGTAATCAACCAGGGATTGGGTGTAATGGATTCGACCGCAGCTTCTCTATGTATGGATAATGATATCAAACTTATTGTTTTCGGCCTTAATACAGGAAATATTAAAAAAGTGGTAATGGGTGAAAAAATCGGAACCATAATTAGGGGTGGGTGATTTATGTTAGACGAAATTTATGCTGAAACTGAAGAGCGAATGGAAAAGGTTATAGCAGCTTTTCAGCGTGAACTTGCTACCCTGCGTGCAGGAAGGGCAACACCAACTCTACTTGATCGAATTGAAGTTGATTATTACGGTACACCGACACCTTTAAACCAGCTGGCCGGAGTATCGGCGCCGGAATCTCGCCTGCTGGTTATTCAGCCATGGGATAAACAGGCTATGGGCGATATTGAAAAAGCGATCCTGAAATCCGACCTGGGATTAACGCCTTCTAACGATGGCAGCGTAATCAGGTTGACCATTCCCCAGTTAACGGAGGAGCGGCGTTTGGAGCTGGTTAAATTTTTACGCAAAAGAGCCGAAGAGAGCAAAGTGAGTATTCGCAATATCCGGCGGGACTCAAATGACATGGTTAAGCAGCTGGAAAAAGACAGTGAAATAACTGAAGATGAATACAGGCGGGCCCAGGATAGTATTCAGGAAACGACAAACAATAAAACCGAGAAGATCGATGAAATCCTGACAGCAAAAGAAAAAGAAATGATGGAAGTATAAAAGGATGTTTAAAGGCAACAAGAGACGGCTCTCTCTTGAAAAGTAAGGGAGAGCTGTTATTTTTAAACAATGAGGTTAGCCCTGAAAATGAACGAGCGTGAACAGGAACTTAAAAATAAAATCGATCCCGAAAATATCCCACACCATGTTGCGATCATAATGGACGGAAACGGCCGCTGGGCTGCTGAAAAAGGATTGCCCCGCCATGAAGGGCACAGGCAGGGCGTGGAGACGGTTCGGTCGACAGTGAGGAACAGCAGCGACCTCGGGATTGGAATACTTACGCTTTTTGCATTTTCCACGGAGAACTGGCAACGGCCTGTCCGGGAAGTCAACTACCTGATGAGCCTCCCTGAAAAATATTTTCAGACTGAACTGCCTGAACTAATGCGTAATAATGTCCGGGTCAGGTTGATCGGCGACAGTAAAAGACTGCCCCGTAAAGTTCAAAAAGCGGTAAATGACGGTGCTGAAAAAACAAAGAATAATACCGGTATGGTCCTTAATTTTGCTCTTAACTACGGTTCACGGGCGGAAATATTGATGGCTGTCAATAAAATGATCGAAGACGCTGCAAGTGGCCGGCTGAAGGGAAAGATCAATGAAAACATTTTTTCCAGCTACCTTTATACTGCCGGGCTTCCTGATCCGGACCTCTTGATCCGGACCAGCGGCGAACAAAGAATCAGTAATTTTTTACTCTGGCAGCTGGCTTACAGTGAACTCTGGTTTACCGATGTCTACTGGCCTGATTTTTCAATGTTCCACCTGCTGGTGGCTGTGGATGGCTATCAGCAGCGCAAACGAAGGTTCGGAAAAATCTGAACGGTATAAATTTGGTCTGCTTTGCACAAAATCTAAACTAATCCGGTGATAATTAATGTTGTATCAAAGGGTAATATCAGCTTTAGTCGCGATCCCGATTGTAATTGGTGCTGTATATTCAGGTGGTTTCTGGTATGCTCTATTGCTTTTACTGGTTACGAACCTGGGAGTATATGAGTACAATGATATTTTGAAGGGCCGTAATTACAAAGCTCCTCCTGTTCTAAGTTTCATTAGTGTGAGCTTGTTTTTAATAATAATCTTTTTTGAACAGCTTGAGCTGATCTACCCCCTGGTTGTTTTGACATTTTTAATCCTTTTTGTTTCCGCCCTGTTTAAGATGAAGCAGGAGAGCATCTCTGATTCTGCGCTTTCCCTATGGGGTGTTATTTACCTGGGCGGTTTGTGTGGATACTTACTGCTCTTAAGAATGATGCCGGAGGGAGCCACTTACACTTACCTGCTCCTGGCCGGGGTTTGGATCCATGATGCATCGGCCTATTTTATCGGAATAAAATGGGGGTTTCGCAAGTTTGCGCCCCAGATTAGTCCGAAAAAATCAGTAGAGGGTTCTCTGGCCGGTATTGGCGGTACAGTGGTGATATTTTTTTCCGTTTCGATCTTATTTCCCGGGCTGATACCTTTAAACCCGGCCCAGGTTGTCATCCTGGCCCTGGGCCTGGCGGTATTCGCCCAGCTGGGCGATCTGTTGGAATCGGCCTTGAAACGGCAGATGAACGTAAAGGATTCGAGCGGGATTATTCCCGGCCATGGGGGAGTTCTGGATCGCCTTGACAGCTTAATGCTGACAGCGCCGTTTGTATATTACTTTTTCCAATTTATGAATTATATTTAAGGAAGGTAATTATGAAAAATATTGCCGTGCTTGGTTCCACCGGCTCGATTGGGCGTCAAACCCTGGAGGTTATCAGCAACCTTGGTCCGGGCTATAGAGTAGTTGCCCTGGCCGCAGGTAGCAACGATCGCCTGCTGGCCGAACAGGTAAAGCGTTTCAGACCTGAAATGGCTGCCCTGAGTGACATGGAAGCTGCAGGCAGGTTAGCCGAAAGGGTAAGATCTGAAAACTGTCTCGTTGAAGGAGGCCCTGACGGCCAGTTGGCAGCCGCTACCTGGCCGTCTGCCGGACTAATCGTAATGGCCCAGGTTGGTTTCAGCGGTTTTGAGCCGCTGGTTGCCGCTCTGAAAGACGGTAAAATGATTGCATTATCAAATAAAGAGTCCCTGGTGGTCGGTGGAGAAATCCTGGAGCGGCTCGGTATGCTTGACCGGAATCGGATTTTTCCTGTTGACAGTGAACACTCGGCAATCTGGCAGTGTCTCGGCTCCCCGACATCAACTGCAGAAGTTAACCGGATCTTCTTAACTGCCTCCGGAGGACCATTTTTCGGCTGGAAAATTAAAAAACTGGAACGGGTTACTGCCGAAATGGCATTGAAGCATCCGAACTGGCAAATGGGCGCCAAGATAACCATCGATTCGGCGACGATGATGAATAAGGGCCTGGAAGCGATCGAGGCAAAATGGCTTTTCGATTTAAGCCTTGAACAAATTGAAGTAGTCATCCACCGGCAGAGCATTATTCATTCTATGGTAGAATATATAGATGGATCGATAATTGCCCAGCTTGGCCGGCCGGATATGCAGCTGCCGATTCAGTATGCGCTTACTTATCCGGAGCGGAAGGCAAGCCGAACGGAAAGATACAATCCCTTTGGTCAGACCCTGAATTTTGAACAACCGGACCGGGAAAATTTTCCCTGCCTTGAACTGGCTTTTCAAGCTGCCCGCGCCGGTGGAACCATGCCTGCTGTTCTTAATGGAGCTAACGAAATCGCAGTGGAAAAATTTCTAAGCGGCTCGATTGGATTTACACAAATACCGCAGGTCATTGAGCGGGTTATGCTGCGTCACGACATTGTGGAAAATCCCGGCTTTGAAGATGTAATCGAAGCCGACAGCTGGTCCCGCCGAAAAGCAGCAGGGATTATTGATGAATTAACAGGAAGGGTGATTTAGTATGCAAACATTTATTGCATCTATTTTTGTATTTGGTCTGCTGATCCTGGTCCATGAACTGGGGCATTACTTTGTGGCTCGTTTAACCGGAATAAAGGTTATTGAACTGGCGATAGGTTTTGGGCCAAAACTAATCGGCTGGACGAAAAATAATATTGATTATTCACTGCGGGCAATCCCCCTGGGCGGGTTTTGCCGCCTGCTCGGTGAAACGCCAGAAGAAGCTTCCGAACCGGACAGCTTCCCGCAGCAGCCGCTTTTAAGCAGAGCCGCGGTTCTGCTTGCCGGCGCGACAATGAACCTGCTTTTAGCGATTGTCGTGTTTTTTATCATCTTCTTCTTCATTATTGGAGTACCGGGTACTGATACTGCCCGGATTGGATATATTGTAGAAGATTCTCCGGCTGAGGCGATCGGTCTCGAGGAAGGTGACCTGATTACAGCTATCGACAGTAACCCGGTTACCGAGTGGGAAGATGTGTTAACGCTTATTTCGGCAAAGCCGAATGAAGAAATTGCACTGGTTATAGAGCGGAATGGGGTGACGAGGGAGCTGGTGGTAGTTGCGGAAGAAGCCCCGGGAGAGGATCGCGGGGTAATCGGTATCGGACCACAGGTAGACAGGTACCGTTTTATTCCCTCCCTGATGTTTAGCCTGGAACGTTTTGGAATGGTTATCTACTCGATCTACCAGGTAGTTACCGGACAGGCTCCCCTTGATGTAGCTGGCCCGGTAGGAATTATTTTTGTTATCGGGGAAGTGGCCGGGACAGGGTTTGTTAACCTGCTCCTGTTAACTGCATTGATCAGCATCAGCCTTGGGATTATGAATCTGCTGCCGATTCCGGCATTAGATGGCGGACGGTTATTCTTTCTACTGGTTGAAGCGGTTCGCGGTAAACGGATAGATCCGGAGAAGGAAGGTTTTATTCACTTTATTGGGTTCGCGCTCCTGATCATGCTGATACTGTTTATTACCTACCAGGATATACTACGCTGGATGGGCGGGCCGAGCAACTAGGGGGAACTGTTGATTGGATAGAATAGAAAGAAAAAAAACAAGAGCAGTTCAGGTTGGTAATGTTACTATCGGCGGTGACGCCCCGATAGTAATTCAATCTATGACCAACACCCGGACGGAAGATACCGGTGCAACCCTGGAGCAGATTAACTGCCTTGTTGAAGCAGGCTGCGAGCTGGTCAGGGTTGCAGTTCCGGATATGGCGGCAGCGAAGGCCCTGGGGAAGCTTGTTCGGCAAAGTCCGGTACCTTTAATAGCTGATATTCATTTTGATCCGGCCCTTGCTTACCGTTCCATGGAAAACGGAGCGTCCAAAATCAGGATTAATCCCGGCAATATTGGCGGAAGGGAAAAATTATCTGAACTTGCCAGGCAGGCTGAAAGTTTCAAGGTTCCGATCAGGATAGGGGTTAATGCCGGCTCTCTTGAAAGGCGCCTGCTGAAAAAATATGGCGAGGCAAGCGCCGCTGCCCTGGTTGAATCGGCCCTCGGTTACCTGGAGCTGCTTGAAGCAACCGGTTTTAGTGATCTGGTTGTTTCACTGAAAGCTTCAGATGTTTTTACAGCTATAAGCGCTTATCGGCTTTTTTCGGAGAAGAGTAGATACCCGCTTCATCTTGGAGTTACCGGAGCCGGCCCCCTTGAAGCAGGGACGATTAAAGGCGCTGTAGGTATCGGCACTCTCCTGGCCGAAGGAATCGGTGACACAGTGCGGGTTTCACTTACCGCATCGCCAGTGGAAGAGGTCCGGGTGGCCCGCCGGATAATTCAATCTCTCGGACTCAGGGGCTTTGAACCTGAACTGATTTCCTGTCCCACCTGTGGACGCTGTGAGGTTGACCTTGTAACGCTGGTGGCGGAGGTTGAAAATATATTAAGACTCTACAGCGCACCCCTCAAAATCGCGGTTATGGGCTGTGTAGTCAACGGGCCAGGTGAAGCGAGGGAAGCCGATCTGGGGATTTCCGCCGGCAAAAAACAGGGAATCTTATTCCGTCACGGCAAAGTAATTAAAACTGTTAAACTGGATAATTTACTGGATACACTAAAAGAAGAGCTGGATTCACTGCTTTCAGAACAGCAGGGAAAGCAGGAGGAGAGAGAATAATGGCCGTAACGGCAATAGTACCTGCCTATAACGAAGAGAAAACGATTGCCAGTGTCATAACGGCACTGAAGCAATCTCCGCTGGTTAAGAATATCATTGTAGTCAGCGACGGTTCCGAGGATGAAACCGTTAAGGAAGCTTCAAAATTCGAAGGTGTTACGATCATCGATATCCTCGAAAACCGGGGCAAAGGCGGAGCTGTTATGGCGGGGCTTCAACGCTGCAGCGATGAGATTATCCTGGTTCTCGATGCCGATCTGATCGGACTGACTCCGGAACATATCGAAGACCTGTTGAGTCCGGTGATCAACGGAGAAGCGCTGATGTCGGTGGGATTATTTGAAAAAGGAAGAGCTGCAACAGATTTCGCTCAGAAAATGGCGCCATTTTTATCCGGACAGAGAGCTTTAAAAAGAGAACTGTTGGAAAGTATCTCCGACCTTGATCTCTCCCGTTTTGGAATTGAAGTTGCTTTACACCGCTATGCTGATGAAAATGATATTGAAGCTGCAGAGGTTCAACTACCCGATCTCTCCCATGTTATGAAAGAAGAAAAACTCGGTTTTGGAAGAGGCGTTCTGGCCAGGGCAAAAATGTACTGGGAAATATTGAAATATATGATCAGGATCGGTAACAACTCCCGGTAATAGTAAAAATGCTCAGAAGCCTTGCGTAACGAGCTTATTTATGATAAATTAATTTAGGTGAAATGGTTTTACCTGTCAAGGGTGGGGTTCCCCACTCTTTCATGTTAATAAGGGTAAATTAAAGTTGAGGATCGGAATTGTGAACCGAGAAGAAACCAGGAAAATTCTGATAGAATTGATCGAGCCGCTGGTTGAGAGCAAAGGATTTGAGCTGGTGCAGCTTGATTATACAACCGGTAAGCAGGGACATTTGCTCCTGTATATAGATCATCAAGATGGAATATCAATCGAAGATTGTGAACTTATCAGCTGGGCTGTTTCCGATCTGTTGGACGGACATGATCCGATTGCCCATGCCTACACACTTGAAGTATCTTCACCGGGTCTGGAGCGACCGCTTACGAAGCCCGCGCACTTCGTCCGCTTCCGGGGCGAAAAGGTGAAAGTGAAAACCGCTGAGCCGATCGGAGGAAGCCGTAATTTCAGCGGCGTCCTGAGCAGCGCCGATGATCAACGGATCACGATAAAAAGAGATGACGGCAGTGAAGCGCAAATACCGTATGCAGCGATCGCCAGGGCCAGACTATGTTATACAGGGCCGGCCAAAGACGGCTGTTTATAATATAAATCAGAGTGAAAGGAGGTACAATAGAAGACGATGAATAAAGAGTTATTTGCGGCAATAGAAATGTTGGAAAAAGAAAAAGGGATTAGCAAAGAGGTTCTCTTTGATGCCCTCGAAGTAGCTCTGGTTTCCGCCTATAAAAGAAACTTTCAGTCTGCTCCGGCTGTCCGGGTTACAGTTGACCGGGAGACGGGGGAAATAAAAGTTTTCTCGCAATTAAAGGTTGTGGAAGAAGTCGAATCCGACCAGCAGGAAGTTAACCTCTACGAAGCCCGGGTTTACGATCCTCATTGCCAGATTGGAGATATTGTCGAGATGGATGTTACCCCGCAGGAATTCGGCAGAATTGCGGCGCAAACTGCAAAACAGGTTGTAATACAGCGAATCAGGGAAGCGGAAAGAGAACTGATTTATGAAAACTTCGTCGACAGGTTGGAAGAAGTTATAACCGGACTGGTTCGACGTTTTGAGCAGAGAAATGTCATTATTGACCTGGGACGGACAGAAGCTGTTTTGCCGGTAGATGAGCAAATACCACATGAACGGTACCGCCAGGGCGAACGGGTAAAAACATTTATTCTCGATGTCAAAAAAACAACAAAGGGACCACAAATTATTGTATCCCGGACTCATACCGGTTTTTTAAAGAGACTATTTGAGATGGAAGTTCCCGAGATCTATGAAGGAATTGTCGAGGTTAAAGCTGCAGCCAGGGAAGCCGGGCATCGTTCCAAGTTGGCCGTAGTATCGAATAATAAAGATATCGATCCGGTCGGCGCCTGCGTAGGGCCGAAAGGAAGCCGTGTCCAGGCTATCAGCAATGAACTTAAAGGCGAAAAAATTGATATTGTCAAATGGAGTGAAGAATCTGAAGAATATATCGCCAACGCTCTGAGCCCGGCTAAAGTGTCATCGGTAATTCTCGATACGGAAAATAAAACTGCAACAGTGATTGTTCCGGACAGCCAGCTGTCGCTGGCAATCGGAAAAGAGGGGCAGAACGCCCGCCTTGCAGCCAGGATCACCGGATGGAAAATAGATATATCCAGTGAAACCCAGTATACAGAGAAGAGTCTTTCGGCTATAGGCCTTTCTGATGACACCAACGGCAGCCAGGAGAGCGCAGGCGAACCCGCTGAGAAGGTAGATGCGGAGGCGACAGAAAGCGCTGCCGGTAATCAAGCTAGCCGGGATGTCGAAGAAGTCGAAGCCGGTGTTGAAGTAGAACAGGAAACTGTAAAAGGCGATACTGAAATTGATTCAGAGCGGGAAACTGAGGAAGATGAATCCGGAGCTAAAGAAAGTCCGGAAAATGAGGAAGATGATTCTGACGGCCAGGAATCGCCGGAGGAGGATTCAAAGAATGATTAAGAAGCGTAAGATTCCTTTACGCGTCTGTATCGGATGCCAGGAGAGGAAGCCTAAAAAAGAGTTGGTTCGGATCGTAAGAACCCCCGAAGGGAAGGTTGCCCTCGACCTGACCGGCAAAAAGCCGGGTCGGGGTGCTTATATCTGTCAACTGGAATCCTGCCTGAAAAAAGCGATTAAGGGTAAGCGCCTGGAAAAGAACCTGCAGATGCCGATTTCTAATGATCTGGTCGCTGATTTAACGGAATCAATTGAAAAAAAACCGGAAGTTGAAGGATGCTAACGGGGAGGGCTTACCTTATGGAGGTGTATTAGATGAGCAAGGTTCGGGTTTATGAATTAGCAAAAGAGCTGGGGACAACCAGTAAAAAATTGATCGAGGTAATGGAAAGTATGGATATTAGCGTTAATAACCATATGAGTACTTTATCTGATGATGAAGCGAAGAAAGTGATGGCGATCCTGACCGGCCAGGCTGGAGGAAAGCCGTCCAAAGAGGTGCCAAAAGAGAAAGCAGCTGAAAAAAAGACTGCAAATAAAGAAGCTGTGAAGACAAAACCTGCCCCTGCAGCGCCCAGGAAAAAAGAAAAACCGAAAGCCGAGGAAAAGGCGGCTCCCAGCCGCAAAGCGCGCAAAGCTATCCAGGAAGAAAAAAGAGCGGCGGCTCTGAAAGCGAAAAAGCCGAAAATCAGGCTGGAAGGCCAGGTCACAGTTGGAGAGCTGGCCGATCACTTTGAGACTCCCGCGACTGAACTGATCACCTACTTAATGGAAGTGGGTGTTATTGCCAATCTTAATCAACCGCTGACGCCCGAATCAGTCGATATCCTGGCGGAAGAATACGGTTTTGAGGTTGATTATATTGAAGATCCGGTCGAGGAAGAGCTTTTAGCCCTGGATGAAGAAGACACGGAAAACGAAGTTCCCCGCAAGCCGGTGGTAACCGTTCTCGGCCATGTTGATCACGGCAAAACCTCACTGCTCGATACGATTAGAAGCGCCAAGGTAACTGCCGGGGAGGTAGGTGGAATTACTCAGCATATCGGCGCCTACGAAGTTGAGGTTAATGATAAGAAAATTGTCTTTCTGGATACTCCCGGGCACGAAGCGTTTACTGCAATGCGGGCCAGGGGAGCACAGGTAACGGATATAGCTGTACTGGTTGTAGCTGCTGACGACGGTGTAATGCCCCAGACTATCGAGGCTATTAACCATGTTAAGGCTGCCCAGGTTCCAATCCTGGTGGCTATAAATAAAATTGATAAGCCTGACGCTAATCCGGACCGGGTCAAGCAGCAGCTTTCCGATCACGGCCTGGTTTCTGAAGAATGGGGCGGAGACACAATATTTGTCCCCGTGAGCGCTGTTAGAGGCGACGGAATTGAAGAACTTTTAGAAATGATCCTGCTGCTGGCCGAAGTAAGCGAGCTCAAAGCAAACCCGGATCGAGCTGCACGGGGCACGGTTATTGAAGCCAAACTGGACCGGGGCCGCGGACCTGTGGCTACTGTCCTGGTACAGGATGGAATCCTCAGGGTGGGCGATCCGATTATCTGCGGATCGATCGCCGGAAAAGTCAGGGCCATGGCCAGCGACCTCGGTGAAAGACTTGACGCTGCCGGCCCGTCTACACCGGTTGAAATAATCGGTCTTAACGATGTCCCGATGGCAGGTGACCGTTTCCAGGTGGTCGGCGACGATCGGATCGCCAGGCAGGTAGCTAGCAAGAGAGCTTCCAAATTAAAAGAAGCAAGCAGGCGTGTCCAGAGGGTAACCCTGGAAGACCTTTTCAAGCAGATCCAGGAAGGTGAAGTCAAAGATTTAAACCTGGTTATTAAGGCTGATGTGCAGGGTTCGGTTGAAGCAGTACAGGATGCACTTTCCAAGCTTAGCCTGGAGGAAGTGCAGATCAAAATCATTCATACCGGGGTCGGGGCCATTAACGAATCGGACATTATGCTTGCCTCGGCATCTAACGCCATCGTAATCGGCTTTAATGTCAGGCCGGACAGCAACGCCCGCCGGCTGGCTGAACAGGATCAGGTTGATGTTCGCCTTTATAGAATTATTTATGAAGCGATTGAGGATATTAAGGCTGCTGTGACCGGTATGTTGAAACCGGTAATGAAAGAGGTTATCCTGGGCCAGGCTGAAGTGAGGGAGCTCTTTAAAGTCTCCCGCCTGGGCAATATTGCCGGCTCATACGTTACTGAAGGAAAAATAACCCGTAATGCCATGATCAGGGTGATCAGGGATGGAACGGTGATCCTTGATTCAGGACGGATAGATTCGCTCAAACGCTTTAAAGACGATGTTCGTGAAGTATCGGCCGGCTACGAATGCGGTATATTAATCGAGAATTTTAACGATCTCGACGAGGGAGATATCATAGAAGCCTACGTAATGGAACAGGTGGCTCGCTAAACAGTTCTTACTGTCAGGGTTCATATGCCGCATTAAAGGTGAAGCGGGAGGTTGAAAAGGTGTCGGAAAACAGGGTCAGGCGGGTTGCCGAACAGGTTAAGAAAGATGTAAGCCAGATAATTCGCAGCGAGATGAAAGATCCCCGTGTAGCCGGGATAACAAGCGTAACAGATGTTGAGCTTACGAAAGATTTACGTTATGCAACGATCTATGTAAGCATCTACGGCTCTGAACTGGAGAAAGAGGAAACGCTGTTAACATTGACGAAAGCTACGGGTTTTATACGCTCCGAAATCGGCAAGCGAATTAAGCTCAGATATACGCCGGAAATTACATTTTTACTGGATGAATCCATGGAATACGGAGCTCATATCGAAAAGGTTCTTAAATCGCTGAAAAAAGAAGAGAACACCGACAATGACTGATCGGGAAAAGATCATTAAAAGGCTGAAAGAAGAAGATAAATTTATTTTGATTTCACATATGCTTCCTGATGGGGACAGTATCGGCTCTCTGCTGGCCATGGGTGAAGGGCTGCGGAGATCAGGTAAAAAGGTTACCCTGATTACTCCCGGACATATTCCCCGTAAATACACATTTTTAAAGGGTTCTGAGCGTGTTAAGCATGAAGTTCTGATTGACGATCCTGCTATACCTGTCATTGTGCTTGACAGCAGCGATCCTGAACGGCTTGGTCTGCTAAGAGATGAGATTATGAAAAGCTCCGAGGTCTTCAATATTGATCATCACGTAACCAACCAGCGTTTTGGAACCCTGAACTATGTTGATCCGGAGGCAGCGGCCACCGGGGAAATTATTTATCATATTTTAGAAGATCTTGAAGTTGAGATTGACGAAAATATTGCCGAGGCTCTTTATGTCGCAATTTCTACAGATACCGGTTCTTTTAAATATGACAATACCACTCCAAATACTCACCGGGTTGTCGCCACTTTACTGGAAAGCGGCATCAGCCCGGGAACCATTTCCAGCATGATTTTTGACGAACGGCCGCTCTCATTTTATATTTTACTTAAAGAGGCCCTGTCTACCCTGGAACTGTATGAGAGTCGCAGGCTGGCGGTAATGACTTTGAGCAAAGATATTAAGGATAGAAGTGGAGCGACATCAGATGATCTTGAAGGGATCGTCAACTATACCCGTAATATCGAAGGAATTGAACTGGGCATACTTTTCTATCTGGATAATCAGGGCGAAATCAAAGTAGGATTCCGCTCCAAATCGCTTGATGTCAGTATCCTGGCCGGAAAATTAAACGGCGGCGGACATATCCGGGCCGCGGGAGCACGAATCGAGGGTGACTTTGAAACAGTCAAAGATAAAGTTATTGCCGAAGCCTGTAAAATGCTGAAAGAGCTTTCGGCCTGAAGGAGCGGTCCTGTGGATGGAATAATTGTTGTAAACAAGTCCGCCGGAATCACTTCACACCGCGTCGTTCAAATGATCCGCAGGCTTTTTCCCGGTGTCCGGGCTGGACATACAGGCACTCTCGATCCAACGGCTACCGGTGTATTGCCGGTTTGCCTGGGACGGGCCACCCGGCTTTCCGAGTATATAATTGAGCTGCCGAAAACATACCGGGCTGAAATTGTTCTCGGCAAAACCAGTGATACCGAAGATGCTGCAGGCCGAATCACTGAAGAAGCCGCAATTCCTTCACTTGGCCGCAGGCAAATTGAAACAATAATCAGCAGCTTTACAGGGTCTATAGAACAGCTGGCGCCGCTTTATTCGGCTGTTAAATACAGGGGAAAGCCTTTGTACTACTGGACCAGGCGGGGTGAAACAGTGCCCCGCAAAATCCGAAAGGCCAAAATATACAGCATTGATCTGCTTGATTTTAACCCGGAACGGGAACCCCACCTGGTTTTGGATGTACACTGCTCAAGAGGAACCTACATCCGGACCCTGGCGGCTGACATCGGCAAAGCGATAGGCTGCGGCGCATACCTTTCCGCCCTGAGCAGGTCGGCAGTCGGACCCTTTACCCTGAAAGAGGCACTGAAGATCGAGGAAATAGAAAACCTCCTTGACTCCGGAAGCGGTGATCAGGTAATTTTGAAGATGGATTCGGCATTGATAAATTTTCCCAGGATCGATCTTAACCAGGATCAAGTTGAAACTTTGAGGCAGGGGAAACATCTAACACCCGAACAATCCAAACAGCTCGAAAATTATACGGCTGATCTGCCGATCAGAGTTTATGATCCGGATGGTAACTTTAAAGCGCTGGCCTGCCGAATTTCAACCGAAGACGACTTTAGCCTTAAAACGCTGAAATATTTAGCTGATTAATTACGTTTGACAGAACAACGGATATAAAATTGATTATCCTCTGAAAGGTGATTGAAGGATGGAATTGATTAACGGCGCCGGCCGCCTGCCGGCACATGCCCGGCCGCTATACCTGGCCCTTGGTAATTTCGACGGTGTCCACCTCGGACACCAGTCGATTATCCGGAGCGCCGTTAACAGCGCCAACAGGGAGAATGGCCTTAGCGCAGTTATGGTTTTCGATCCGCACCCGTTGATTGCGTTACAGTCTGACAATCCTCCGGCTTTACTGACCGATATTGTCGACAGGGCGGAAATTATGGCCGAATTGGGCCTCGACTACATGATTATACAGCCCTTTGACGATAAGATTGCTTCACTGTCTCCCGAGCAGTTTGTCCGCCAAATCTTAAAGGATAAACTTGACGCCAGGGAGGTTTTTATCGGACCCGATTATTCCTTTGGCCGAAAGGGAGCAGGCAGTTCCGACACACTTTGTCACTGGGGTAGAGAGCTGGGTTTTAGCGTAAAAATAAGTCCGATGGTGAAGCATAAAGGTGTTGAAGTGAGCAGCTCAATGATCAGGTCCCTGCTATTGGCCGGCAAAGTCAACGAGGCTGCCGACCTTCTGGGTTATTATTTTTTCAGGCAGGGCAAAGTGATTTCAGGCCACGGTATCGGGAAAAAATTGGTATACCCTACAGCAAACATTTCCGCCAATCCGCGCCTGATTTGGCCGGGAAAAGGAGTATACTTTACCGCTGTAGGAAAATTGAACGGCGGTCTTCTGTACGGAGTAAGCAATGTAGGTTCCAGGCCGACATTCTCACATTTTGACATTACGGTCGAAACGCATATAATTGATTTTCAGGATATAATTTATAACCGCGAGATACGCCTTTGCTTTCTGGAAAAGTTGAGGGAAACCCGGACGTTTACATCGGCCGCCAGGTTGAAAGAACAGATTGGCAGGGATATCGAACAGGGCAGGTATTTAATTGGCAAATATATGCAGGAAACAAATGGCAGCGGCAAATCTTTACAAGCAGGTTGTTCTGTGCTAAGATCTCAATAGACTGAACCGTGTGCCAGGTATAACGACAACCCGACGTTTTACTCGGCAGACGGCGATTATAAAAAGGGAGGCATTATCTAGATTATGTTGGATCAAGACCGTAAATTGGAGATTATCGATCTCTACAAAAGGCACGAAGGAGACACCGGTTCACCTGAAGTTCAAATTGCACTCCTCACGGAGCGTATCAATTACCTCACTGAACATTTGAAAACCCACAAAAAAGATTATCATTCGCAGCGCGGTTTATTGAAAATGGTCGGCCGGAGAAGGGGCCTGCTGAATTATCTGCGCGACAGGTCACCGGAACGTTACCAGGCAATCCTTGGCAACCTGGGATTAAGGAAGTAACAGTTTAATCAGCACGGGGTCTCTCCCCGTGCTTTAAGTTAATTTAAGAGTAGTTGAGAGGAGTAATAAGTAGATGGAAACATATACCATGGATTTGCAGGGCAAAAAGCTCACCATGGAAACGGGCAGACTGGCCAAACAAGCCAGCGGAGCCGTTTTACTGCGTTATGGCGATACAATGGTTCTCGTGACGGCCACAGCTTCAGACGAGCCGCGAGAAGGGGTAGATTTTTTACCGATGACAGTCGATTACGAAGAGAGGCTCTATGCCGTCGGGAGAATTCCCGGAGGTTTTATAAAAAGGGAAGGTCGTCCTACAGAACGTGCGATACTGGGCTGCCGATTAACCGATCGCTCCCTGCGCCCCCTTTTCCCAAAGGGATTTAGGAATTCGGTTCATATCGTAAGCACGATCTTTTCCATGGATCAGGATTGCCCGCCCGAACCGTTGTCAATTATCGGAGCTTCGGCGGCACTTTCGATATCAAAAATACCTTTTGCAGAGCCGATAGCAGCCGTAATCGTCGGGCTTATTGACGGAGAACCGGTGGTGAACCCCGACCAGGAGCAGGTCCAAAAAAGCGATCTGCACCTGATGCTGGCCGGTACAAAAGATGCAGTTATGATGGTCGAAGCAGGGGCCCGGGAAATCAGTAAAGAAGAAGTGCTGAAGTGTATTGAAGCAGGACACGAGGTTATAAAAGAAATCGTTGCCGTACAGGAGCAGATGGTTGCAGATGTCGGCGTTGAAAAAATGGAAGTTGAAAGCCGGGAGCTACCCCGGGAAATAGTGGATAGGGTAGCACAACCGATCAAAGAAGGCGTTACACAGGCCCTGAGGATACCCGAGAAGCAGGAGCGGGAGACGCAACTGGCTGCTGTAAAAAAAGATCTGGTGGCCCGTTACCTTGAGGAATTTCCGGATAACGAAAAGGAACTGGGTAAAATATTTGAAGACATCCTGAAGGAAACCCTGCGTGCATTGATTACGGATGAAGGTTTGCGCGCAGATGGACGCGCTCCAAAAGAAATCAGGCCAATTAGCTGTGAAATTGGGGAGTTTCCACGCACTCACGGCTCAGCGATATTTACCCGCGGCCAAACCCAGGTCCTCAATATCTGCACCCTGTCAGCATTAAGAGATATGCAGATGCTTGACGGTCTTGGGATTGAAGAGTCAAAGCGTTTTATTCACCACTATAATTTCCCTCCTTTCAGTGTCGGCGAGGCAGGTTTTATGCGCGGCCCCGGACGCAGGGAAATTGGACATGGAGCCCTTGCTGAAAAAGCGCTGGAGCCGGTTGTCCCAAACGAAGATGAGTTTCCTTATACAATTCGCCTGGTTTCCGAAGTGCTCGAATCCAACGGGTCCACCTCGATGGCCAGCGTATGCGCAGGATCGCTTGCGATGATGGATACCGGCGTTCCACTAAAAAGAGCGGTAGCCGGAATAGCCATGGGTTTGGTTAAGGAAGGCGATAAAGCTGTTATTTTATCTGACATCCAGGGTGTTGAAGACTTCCTGGGAGATATGGACTTTAAAATCGCCGGTACAGACGAGGGGATTACCGCCATCCAAATGGATATCAAAATAAAGGGCATCTCCCGTGAAATTTTTGAGACTGCACTCGCCGAAGCCGATACCGGCTACAGGCATATTCTTGGAATAATGAATGAAACTATTAGCGAAGCCCGCCCTGAGCTGTCACCTAACGCACCGCGCATGATCAAGCTTCAAATCGGTGTTGATAAGATCAGGGATGTAATCGGTCCGGGTGGAAGGATGATCAATAAGATCATTGCCGAAACCGGCGTCGGGATTGATATTGAGCCCGACGGCAGGGTATTCATAGCTGCCGTTGATCCGGAAGGCGGCAAAAAGGCGCAGGAAATGATTGAGGCCCTGGTTAGAGAAGTCGAACCCGGAGAGGTTTACCTGGGTAAAGTAACAAGGGTCGAGCGTTATGGAGCATTTGTTGAAGTCCTGCCGGGTAAAGAAGGACTGCTGCATATTTCACATCTTGATCACAACCGGGTCGAGAAGACGGAAGATGTGGTTAATCTCGGTGATGAACTCGAAGTCAAGGTGCTCGATATTGATGAAAGAGGGCGGATTAACCTCTCAAGAAAAGCCCTGTTAAAGAGATCATCCGGTGATGAAGGCGGCGGTAAGCCAAGACCGCGTCGCTAAAGGTGAAGCAGTAAAAACCCTGCTATCCGGGGTTTTTTACTGTAAACAGAGCTAAACAGCCCGATTGATGGGAGAAAATTGACTATGCCCCGGGAAACGGTAAAGCTGCCGATAAAAAAAGTTGAAGGCGCTGACGATATTCCTCTGCCCCGCTATATGACTGAAGGCTCTTCAGGAATGGATCTGTATGCGGCAGTCGTACAGGCTATAACTATTGCGCCTGGAGGAACCTTCCTGGTTCCAACGGGATTGATGGTTGCAGTTCCGATCGGGTACGAGCTGCAAATCAGGCCACGCAGCGGCCTGGCGGCTAAGCAGGGAATCGGTATTCTTAATTCACCGGGTACGATAGATTCGGACTATCGTGGTGAAATTAAAATAATTATGATCAACCTTGGCCTGGAGCCATTTGTAATAAAACGCAAGGACCGGATTGCCCAGATGGTTCTTTGTCATGTTCCGCAGGCGATCCCGGCAGAAGTAGATCATCTGCCTCCCACTGACCGCAGTGACGGGGGCTTCGGACATACAGGATAGACGGAAACAGGAGGGCGGTATTCAGACGTCAGAAGCGTAATCGTAACAAAATTCAGGAGCAGCAAAAATAAGCTAAAGGAGAATAAAATCCAGTCCTGATAATTTGTAATTAAAAAAACGGAGGTTTATTTT
Organism: Syntrophomonadaceae bacterium; assembly: GCA_007119615.1. Lineage (GTDB taxonomy): Bacteria > Bacillota > Dethiobacteria > DTU022 > DTU022 > SKPH01. The sequence goes on from SKPH01000044.1 coordinate 22,163, forward strand.
GTCTAGAAGAAATAAGAAAAATAAAGTATTACAACTGATTCCGCTTGGCGGAGTCGGTGAAATCGGAAAGAACATGTTTGTGTTGAAATACGGCCAGGAATGTATAATCATGGATGCGGGATTGAAATTCCCGGACGACTCCATGCTCGGGATAGATATTGTAATTCCCGACATAGGATATTTAAATGATCAGAATATTAAGATCCTCGGGATTATTCTGTCTCACGGCCATGAAGATCATATCGGCGCTCTGCCGTATATAATCGAAGAGCTGGATGCTCCGGTTTATGGAACCCGGCTGACCCTCGGTTTGGTCGAAGCGAAATTCATGGAACACCCGGCCAAGAACGTCAGGTTGCACGAAATTAACCCGGACCAAAGGCTGGTCCTGTCAGAAAGCTTTAAGCTTGATTTTTTCAGGACCAATCACAGCATTCCGGATTCAGTCGGGATGGCAGTGGAGACGCCGGCAGGTATTGTTGTCTACACCAGCGACTTTAAATTTGACCAGACGCCGGTTGACGGCCGGATAACAGATTATCACAAGCTGGCTGAATTGGGGCGTAAAGGGGTAGTTGCCGCTTTAATTGATTCTACCAATGCCGATCGACCGGGTTACACACTGTCGGAAAAAGAGGTAGGGGAGAGTATCAATGAAATTTTCCGCTTGTCCCGCAGCCGGATTATCCTGGCGACTTTTGCCTCGAACATCCATCGTATTCAACAGGTGGTTGATGCGGCGATCCGGTATGATCGGAAAATTGGCATTGCCGGACGCAGCATAGTTAACTCGGTTAACATATCAACAGAACTGGGCTACCTGAAAATCCCCAAAGATATAGTTGTCGACCTGGATAAAATAAAAAAGGTTCCCCATGAAAAAATGGCGCTGATTACCACGGGCAGTCAGGGTGAGCCGCTGTCGGCCCTGACCAGGATTTCGAAATCGGAACACCGCCAGATTGAAATATTTCCGGGAGACACGGTAATTATTGCCGCAAGTCCGATTCCCGGCAATGAGAAACTTGTTGCCCGGACTGTTAATAACCTGTTCCAGTTAAAGGCGGATGTAATCTACCGCCCGATTTCCGGTGTGCACGTTTCTGGGCACGGCAGCGAAGAAGAGCTTAAACTGATGATGAACCTTCTACGCCCGGATTATATTATCCCCGTCCACGGAGAATACCGCCAGCAGGCCTACTGCTCCAAAATCGCCCAAAAATTAGGCATGGCTGAAGAGAATGTATTTCTGGCGAAGATCGGCAATGTGATGGAGTTTGCCGATGGAGAAGGCCGCTTTTCAGGGTCTGTTCCGTCGGGAAGAGTCCTGGTTGACGGTTTTGGCGTTGGTGATGTGGGAGAAGTGGTTATCCGTGATCGTCAGATGCTTTCGGAAGACGGGATAGTGATTATCGTCCTGGCAGTTGACCAGAAAAACAGTAAAATAATATCCGGGCCGGAAATTATCACCCGGGGTTTTGTATACGTTCGGGAATCGATCAACCTACTGGAAGATGCGAAAGCAGCTGTATCAAAAGCAATAGATAAAATTAACAAAGATGACCTTCAGGAATGGAATAAGATTAAATCCAGGGTCAGAGACGCAGCTTCATCCTACTTTTATGAGCATACCGGCCGCAAGCCGATGATTATGCCCATAGTTATCGATATACCGCCGGTCAACGGAAAATAATATCTGTTCTTGCCGAAAGAAAAGCCGATCAATCTAAAATGGGGGCATTTCCCTGTAAGGGGTCTGTCCCCATTATTTTATTAACAGTGTTTTCTAATAGCAGGATCCTACCGGTATTTAGTAGAAATGTTAGGCTTGAACCTGGACGTTCTTAAATTTAACCCGGAGGAGAGAAGCGCAGTTGGAAAGCTATAAATTCATTGTTAATCCGGTTGCCGGCGGTGGAAAAGCGAAAGCCATGATGCCTAAAATTAAGGAATATTTTAGAAATGCCGGAGCAGATTTTGATATTTACCAGACCAGGGGTCCGTGCGATGCTATCGAAGCCGCCTCCAGGTCGGCTGAAGAAGGATTCGATATTGTGGTTGCAGTCGGCGGTGATGGAACTTTGAACGAAGTCCTTAACGGGCTTGTAGGGACGAAGTCCGTTCTGGCAGTAATACACGGCGGTAAGGGAAATGATTTCGCTACAGCCGTTCATATGCCCCGGGAACCGGAGAAAGCCTGCCGGGATTTGCTGAGAGCGGAAACCAAAGATATTGACCTGGGTAAGGTACTGGATCGCTATTTTATCAATACCGTCGGGGTTGGTTTAGATGCAGCTGTCGCACTGCGCGTCAACCGCGGTGTCCGGCCCTTTACGGGAGTTTCAGCATATATCTATGCTTTTTTCGAGACGCTTCTGTCCTACAAAGTAATTGATATGGAGATCGATCTTGGAAATATCAAGCTAAAAATGAGCCCGTTTCTTGTAGCTGTTGGAATTGGCCAGGCTTACGGCGGCGGGATGAAGGTGCTTCCGGACGCCATCCAGGATGACGGCCTTTTTGATATATGTGTATTTAATAATATGAACCGGCTGGCCATGGCTTACCATTTCCCGAAAGTATTCAGCGGGAAACTGAAAGATATCGAACAGGCCGGAATGTACCGGGCCAGGGAAGTTAAATTGAAGTTGAGTGAAGTCAGCCCTCTGCACCTTGAGGGTGAGATTTTATTCGGAGACCGGATGCATTTTACCCTGGAGCCCGGGGGAATGACGGTGATCTGCGGAAGCGCTCCGAATTAAACAGCCATATTAAAAGCAAAGGCCCGGATTACTCTGGTTTTTATGAAAAGGGGATAGACATGAATGTATGGGAAGCGGCCTTCCTGGGTTTGATTCAGGGTTTAACTGAATTTTTACCGGTTAGCAGCTCCGGACATCTCGTTATTTTCCAGGATATTCTGGGCCTTGATGAGCCGGGATTGACTCTTGAGGTTTTACTGCACTTCGGAACACTTTTTTCCGTTCTTTTTGTATTCGGGAAAGATTTCCTGGCTTTACTCAATTTCAGAGAAGACAGGAAACAGCGTTACTTAATTTATATGCTACTTGCCGGACTGGTGGCAACCGGCATGATCGGCATACTGCTATACAATTTTGCCGGGATCCTTTTTGGATCAACACTCCTGGTAGGTTTTATGCTTTTATTTACCGGGGGAATACTCTTTCTCCTGACGATCATCCCGGAGGGTAAAAAACAGGTTACCGATATGAAGGTGAAGGATGCCATATGGATCGGTCTGCTGCAGGGCTTTGCGGTAATCCCGGGGATTTCCCGCTCCGGTTCGACTATAATGGCCGCCCTCTGGAGGGGCCTCGATCGGGAAACTGCAGTTAAGTATTCGTTTATGCTTTCCGCTCCGGTAATATTTGGAGCGACCCTCCTGGAAATAAGAGAAATGATCGTTGTCGGTATTGAGCAGGTAATGGTGCTCAATTATATAGTAGGCGGATTGGTTGCATTTCTTGCCGGGATATTAGCGATTAAGGTTTTTATCCGGGCACTGGCCAGTCAAAAATTCCACTATTTCGCTTACTATTGCTGGGCAGCCGGGAGCCTGGTCATTATCATTTCCCTGATTCGCCTGTAGATCAATGAAATGACTGGCGATGTTCAGGTGATTATGCTTTACAATAACGAACAAATGTTTTATAATACGAAATAATGATTCAATTTGAATGTGAGGTGGCAGCTAAACTTGGCCAAGCGGCGAAAAAGAAGGTTAAAGAAAGAGATGCGCAGCCAGGTTAAAGGCCTTTTGCTTCTGGCCCTGGCAGCATTTTGTTATGTGGGACTTATCCATACCGACCAGTCCGGAGGGATAGGCCTGTATGTCAATACCATTTTACGAACCCTGGCCGGGGAAGCTGCTATTGTAATTCCGTTTTTTATCGGCCTTCTGGGGCTGCGTGTGATCTTACCCCTTAACCGTTCAAAGATCCGCACCAGGCTGATTGGACTTTTAATTTTACAGCTTTTATATATGATCTGGATTCACCTGCAGTTTCTGATTGGTACCGGATTATACCTGACCGCAGAAAACCTTTTTTTACAAAGTCTGAATTCAGGCTTAAACCATCTGGGCGGTGGGATCATCGGTTCCGTTTTTGCAGTTGCCGTATTATACCTCCTGGGGACAACAGGAAGCCGGATCCTGATTGTAACACTGGCCCTTATTTCAGCTTTACTGGTTCTCGATATTTCGATCAGACATGTTATAAATACCCTTCTGGGCTGGGTTAGGAAAGGGATTGATTCTTTGAAAGCCCCGGCCAAAGCGTTGATTAAATTTTTCCGGGGTGGGGCTTCATTAACCCGGTCGAAACTGAAGCTGGCAGCTGAAAAGAAATACGATACTTCCGGGGTTACCGCGGAGCAGGATTCGGGCACCCTTCAAAACTATGACCCGACTGGATTGGAACAGTCCGGGTATACTCCTCAGGAAGTGCGGGCAGAGAGCACCGACTACCAGAATGAGCGAAGGATTAAGGTTACGGAGCCGCTGCAGGAGGATAGTCAGGGTTTAAATAACAGCCCTTCCGTTGCTATCCCCGGCAGGCAGGCGCTGCCCGAGAATTACATTTTACCCCCGCTGGAACTGCTTTCTCTGCCCAGGGCAGTCAGTGAACAGCATCATCTTAAGACCAGCAGGGATAGGGCAAAACTGCTGGAAAGTACCCTGCAGAGTTTTGGGGTCAGGGCAAAGGTTACCCATGTCCAATCCGGGCCTACTGTTACCCGATTTGAGGTCCAGCCCGAAGCGGGAGTCAAGGTCAGCAAAATTATCAGTCTCTCAGACGATCTAGCTCTAAACCTGGCTGCTCCGCTGGTCAGAATCGAAGCGCCGATTCCAGGTAAGGCTGCTCTCGGCATCGAGGTCCCCAATACGGTTATCTCCCTGGTTAATATCCGTGAAGTAATGGAAAACGCAGCCTACAAAGAGAGCAATTCCGCTCTTACAGTGGGACTGGGGAAGGATATTACCGGCGTACCGGTTATAGCCGATTTAGCGAAGATGCCTCACCTTTTAATAGCCGGAGCAACAGGTGCCGGAAAAAGCGTGTGCCTGAATACGGTTATCACCAGCATTCTCTATAAGGCCGGCTCGGAGCTGGTCCGTTTCCTGATGATCGATCCTAAAGTTGTCGAGTTGAGCGTATACAATGGTATCCCGCACTTGTTGATGCCTGTGCTTACCGATCCGCGCAAGGCTGCCCTGGCTCTTCGGAATATGGTCAGGGAAATGGGCAGGCGCTATGACCTCTTCGCCCGCCTTGAAGTACGTGATATCGGCACCTACAATGATCTGGCTGCAAATGATCCGGAGCTGGAAAAGCTGCCGTTTATCGTGGTTATAATTGATGAACTGGCAGACCTGATGCTGGTATCGCCAGGCGAAGTTGAAGATTCAATTGCCAGGCTGGCCCAGATGTCGAGAGCTGCGGGAATCCATCTTATCGTTGCTACTCAGAGGCCCTCGGTTGATGTATTGACCGGTATTATCAAGGCTAACATTACCTCAAGAATTGCCTTTACTGTTTCATCTCAGTTTGATTCCAGGACAATTCTCGATATGGCAGGTGCAGAAAAGTTACTCGGCCGCGGCGATATGCTTTACTACCCTGTCGGTGCGGTTAAGCCCATTCGTGTCCAAGGCGCCTACGTAAGTGAAATAGAGGTAAAAAAAGTTACCGATTTTATAAAGAACCAGGGTCCGGTCGAGTATGAAAACGGCAGCGCTTTTCTGGAAACTCCGGATGATGCCGAGGAGGAAGAGCTGGATTCCCTTTTTGCCGAAGCAGTGGACCTGGTTGTGAGAACCGGCCAGGCTTCGATATCGCTGCTGCAGAGACGTTTCAGGATTGGCTATACAAGAGCAGCCCGTCTGATTGATGACCTGGAGAGGCGGGGAGTAGTCGGTCAGTTTGAAGGCAGTAAGCCCAGGGAAGTGCTGGTAACCGCTGAACAGGCCGCGAAAATATGCGAAGATTTTAACAGAAATGCTGACTGAGGAGTTTAAAATTGAAGCCTGAAGACCGTATATCGAACCTGACCGGATCCGAATTTAAAAGTATTAAGCTGGCGGCCGTATCTCTGGGCTGTTCAAAAAACCGGATCGACACGGAAGAAGTCCTGGGACTTCTTTCCGGTTGGGGTTTCGTCATAACCGATGATTACCGCTCTGCTGATATTATCATCGTTAACACCTGCAGCTTTATTGAAGAAGCTCAGCAGGAGTCTGTAAACAAGCTGCTTGAACTGTCCGGAACAACCGGGCGCCAACCGAAAATAGTTGCTGCCGGCTGCCTGGTGGAACTGTTCGGTAGTAAAATTACAAAATCTATACCGGAAATTGATGGCGCGATCGGCGCACATAGTTATAGATCCCTGGAAAAATTTATGAAAATGCTGATCAGCGGTAAACGGCCTGTCATTAAGCAAAAACCATCTGCCACCTATAGTTCACTTTCACCGAGAATTTTAACCAGCCCGGCTCACAGCGCTAATGTTAAAATTGCCGAAGGCTGCAGCAATCGCTGCCATTACTGCCTGATACCCTCGATCAGGGGTATTTACCGCAGCAGGCGGCCGGAAGAAATTGTAACCGAAATCAAAAGTTTGCTTGCAAACGGGACACGTGAGATAAACCTTATCGCCCAGGATACTACCGCTTATGGGACTGACAGCGAAACGCTGCCGGACCTCTCCGGCCTGATCAGGCAAATCCTCGACCTTGATTACCAGTTCTGGCTGAGGATCATGTACACCTACCCGTCAAGAATAGACGATCAGCTGATCGACCTGATAGCTTCTGAGAGCAGGATTTGCAATTACCTTGATTTGCCGATTCAACATGTCAGCGATCAGATTCTCCGCCTGATGAACCGATCGTACGGTAAAGAAGAGTTGTCGGGACTTGTGAAGAAACTGCGCAATCGTATTCCGGACCTTGCTCTGCGCACAACCTGTATGGTCGGTTACCCCGGTGAAGGATTGAGACAGTTCAGGGAACTGATCGATTTTATCACAGAAAACCCGTTTGAAAGACTTGGTGCATTCACCTACTCGGGCCAGGAAGGAACCGTAGCTGCCGACATGGCGGGAGAGGTCCCGCCACGTGTTGCCAAAAAAAGATACCGGGAATTGATGCTGAGGCAGCAGCGTATTTCCGATCAACTGAACCGTAGCCTGATCGGCAAAGAACTAAGAGTTATTGTTGAAAAAGCTATTGAGCCTCATCAGGGCCGCTATTACGGCCGCACGGAATACCAGGCACCAGAGGTAGACGGCGGCGTATATTTTAGCTCACAGAGTCTCCTGATGCCCGGTGAGATGGTTTCTGTGAAGGTCTGCGCCTCTTCGCCGTATAATTTGCTGGCGAAAGCGCTCTAAATTCGAGTTATTTTACCGAGGTGACATTTAAATGCAGGCTGACTTAATTTGTGTCGGCAATGAATTGCTGACCGGCCTTGTTGAAAACAGTAACGCCGGCTTTCTGGCCCGACGCCTCTGTTCTGTTGGGATCCCGGTAAGTGAAATAAGTGTTGTAGCCGATGATGAAAAAGTGATCCGGGCTGCCCTCGGTAAAGCGTTAAAAGCGTGCGATTTAGTTATCCTGACCGGCGGACTGGGTCCTACCGATGATGATATAACCAGGGAGGCGGTTGCAGCTATCCTTGGCCTGCCCCTTGTCCTCAACCGGAAGTGGTTGGAAAAAATGGAGCAATTTTTTTGTAAGCGCGGCCTTAAAATGCCCAAAAATAACCGAAAGCAGGCGCTTGTCATCGAAGGAAGCACGATCCTGGAAAATAAACGGGGGACAGCCCCGGGGTCGATGATAGAACATGAAGGCAGTTTAATTGTTCTGCTTCCCGGCCCGCCGCATGAACTGCAAATGATGTTCGATGAACAGGTTCTTCCGTATCTTGTCGGGCACAACCGGGGAAACCTTACTACGGTAAAAACACTGAAATGCATCGGCCTGGGAGAATCGATGCTGGAAGAAAAAATTAAGTCCGCCGGTGAATGGGATCTGCCCCAAATCTCATATGTGGCCAGGGGATTTGAAGTCGACCTGCAGATCAAAGGATGCGGAGACCCGGCCTCTGCTTCCGCAGCACTGGCAGACGCAGAAAAGCGCCTGAGATCCGCTCTCGGTACCTATATTTTCGGCAGCGATGATCAAACCCTGGCCGGTACGGTAGCCGAAATTTTAATAGCCGGAAAGCTGACCCTCGGTTTGGCTGAATCGTGCAGCGGAGGCCTTTTATCTGACATCATTACCGACATACCGGGAAGTTCAAAGTTTTACCGGGGCGGTGTGGTTGTCTACAACCCGGATGCAAAAGTAGAAGTGCTTGGTCTAAGCCGGTCTCTGTTGAATCACGAGGGAGAAGTAAGCGATGCAGTGGCAAGGGCAATGGCCGAGGGAGCAAGATCACTTTTCAGGGCAGATCTGGGTGTCGGAATAACCGGAATTGCCGGCCCCGACAGTGACTTATCGGGAAGCCCTGTTGGCCTCGTTTATGTTGCCGTGTCTTCACCGGACTTGTGTGACAGCATGGAACTGAATTTTGGCGGCGGGAGAAGAGCAGTTAAAGAGAGATCGGCTCAAATCGCCCTGGATATGATCAGGAAAATTGTTCTTACCGGGAATTAATGTTGGAGGTAAGAATTCAAAAACCGAAGCTTGCAGCTTTGAAGTTGGAAAAGATAAAAATATAACCATCCTGCAAGCCGGTTTTAACGTTGCCTGCTATACCGGACCTGATGAAGGAGGGTGAGCTGTTGCTTAGATTGTTTGTAGCTATTGGGCTTACCGAAAAACAAAAAGATCAACTTACGGCCTTGCAGAATAAACTGAAAGATTACATGGACGGGGTGCGCTGGGTACGCCCGGAAGCGATGCACCTGACCTTAAATTTTATGGAAGCTGTTGAAGAAGAGAGAGCTGCCCTGATCCAGGAAGCCATGGACGGGGCAGTTGAAGATCTTAAACCGTTTAAGATACAGTTCGGAAGCTGCGGGGTATTCCCTTCGCCCGGGAAAGCAAGAGTGCTCTGGATCGGAATTGAGGAAGGAGAAGCGCCGATTAAGGAATTGGCCTCGAAACTGGAGAGTAATCTGGCTGCGCATAATTTTAAAAAGGAAGAACGGATTTACCATCCTCACCTGACTATCGGACGCATCCGTGGCAGGGTTCACCAAAATAAGATCAATAAATTTCTTGAGCAGGAAAAAATGTTTCAAACATCGGCAGCCGAAGCCCGTGAAGTTATTCTATACCAGAGCCGTTTATCAAACCGGGGCGCGGTTCATACGGCAGTCTACAGAACGGCTTTTAGGAAAATATGATGTTCTTTATTCTGCCGAAAATTTCTTAAGGAAGAAAGAGATAACCGGGTTAAAATGGCAGGAGATTGTTGGTTGGAAAAAGAACTAATGAGGTTAGATCAACCCGCTTAAGGAGGTAAGGCTAATTGGAAAAAGAAAAAGCACTGGAAGCAGCACTGCTACAAATTGAAAAGCAATTCGGTAAGGGATCGGTTATGAGACTTGGCCAGGATGCCATAGCGGAGATAGCATTCATTCCGACCGGCAGCCTTTCACTGGATGTTGCCCTTGGCGTAGGCGGCGTACCAAGAGGAAGAGTAATTGAAATATTCGGACCCGAATCTTCGGGTAAGACCACAGTCGCTCTCCATATTATCGCCGAGGCGCAGAAGAGAGGCGGTTTTGCCGCTTTCGTTGATGCCGAGCATGCCCTGGATCCCCAGTACGCAACCAACCTGGGAGTTAACCTGGATGAGCTGCTGGTTTCACAGCCCGATACGGGTGAACAGGCTCTTGAAATTGCTGAAGCGCTTGTAAGGAGCAATGCTATCGATGTCCTCGTTATAGACTCTGTTGCCGCTCTGGTCCCCCGCGCTGAAATCGAAGGTGAGATGGGCGATGCCCATGTCGGACTTCAGGCCAGGCTAATGTCACAGGCGCTGCGAAAACTATCCGGTGTAATCAGTAAATCGAGGACCTGTGCTATTTTTATTAACCAGATCAGGGAGAAGGTCGGGGTCATGTTTGGAAACCCCGAGGTAACACCTGGCGGGCGGGCCTTAAAATTTTACTCCTCTGTCAGGCTTGATGTCAGAAGAATAGAATCACTGAAAATCGGATCCGACCAGATTATCGGTAACCGGACCAGGGTGAAGGTTGTTAAGAACAAGGTTGCTCCTCCGTTTAAAATAGCGGAATTCGATATTCTTTACGGCAAAGGGGTCTCGGCGGAAGGTTCGCTAATTGATCTCGGCCTGGAGCACAATGTAATTAACAAAAGCGGCGCCTGGTACTCATATGGGGAGGAAAGGCTGGGCCAGGGCCGGGAGAATGTCAGGGAATTCCTGAAGGAAAACCCGGAGATGCGACAGGAGATCGAGATAAAAGTACGCGAGTTGGCCGGCCTGCCGATAAACAGTTTATATACTGTTGCCGAAGGTGTTGTTACCGATACCGATGATTCGGGCAAAGAAGAGTAATTCTGAGCTACGGAGTTGACATTTTTTGAATGAAGAGGTGGTTCTAAAAAAAGCCCGCGCCAGGGTTCTGCGCCTTCTTGCATACCGGGCCCGCAGCTGTAAAGAAGTCATGGAATACCTTGAACGCAAAGGCTTTTCACAAGAAATTAGCGAGAGTGTAGTAAAGGAGATGGAAAAGTACGGTTATATAAACGACGACCGGTTTGCATCAGATTTCATTGCCTATAGAAAAGCCCGCGGAGATGGCTTAATCAAAATCCGGTATGAGCTGCAATTAAAAGGGATCGACCAGCAGATTGTCAATGAAAAAATAGCCGAAAACTTCAGCCCGGAAGAAGATTTTTGCAGGATTAAAGAAGCGTTGAGCAGAAGAGAACCTGTAAACGGGGAAATTGATCAGCGCTGGATCGGTCGCCAGGTGGCATATTTTAAGAGACGCGGTTTTCAGGATGGCTTAATTATCAAAGCTTTAAAAGAATATAGTTATTTTGAGTAAATATTAACTTGACATAATATTTAATACAAGCTACACTTATGAAGTAAATCATTATACTTTATGGATGTTCAGTTCATAACTGACAAGAGAAAGCCTTGTGCCGGAAGGTACTGAGGATATATTAAAAAAGCATACAATCTTTTTGCAGGCTAAGGGATAAGTGTACCTGCGCCTGACCTTTCTCTTTTAAGCTGTGTCCTGGACACAGCTTATATTATTTTGACGGACTTATCATATCTGCGATCACAATGAGACGGAGGTGAACAATATGCTTGAAACCTTACTTTTAATCATAGCCGCCCTGGCTGTTGGTTTTGGGGGCGGTTATTTAATTCGTAAGATGATTGCTGAAGCTAAGATTTCTTCAGCAGAAACCGCAGCGAAAAAAATAATTGAAGAAGCGACCCAGGAAGCAAATGCCTTAAAAAGAGAAAAGCAACTCGAAGCGAAAGAAGAAGCTCACAGACTGAGAACCGAACTGGAGAAAGAAGGTAAAGAAAGACGTTCAGAGTTACAACGCCTGGAACGGCGGCTGGACCAGAAAGAGGAAAGCCTTGACCGTAAACTAAGTAATGTTGAACACAAGGAAGAAGAACTTAAAACCAAAGAAGAGGAAATTAAGAGTTTCAGGGAAGAATTGGAGCAGTTACAGCAGAAACAGCTCACAGAATTGGAGCGAGTCTCGGGTATGAACACCGAAGATGCCAAAGAACTGCTGCTTCAAAGGGTTCGGGATGAGATTAACCATGAGATGATCAGCATGGTTAAAGAAATGGAAAGCCAGGCTAAAGCAGAAGGTGAGAAGAAAGCCCGTGAAATAGTAACGCTGGCAATTCAGCGTTATGCTGCAGATCATGTCTCCGAGTCGACTGTTTCCGTTGTATCCCTGCCAAATGATGAAATGAAAGGCCGGATTATCGGGCGTGAAGGCAGAAACATCAGGGCGTTGGAAACGCTAACCGGAATCGATTTGATTATTGATGATACCCCGGAAGCGGTGATTATTTCCGGCTTCGATCCAATCAGGCGTGAAGTTGCCCGGCTGGCTCTTGAAAAACTGGTCAGCGATGGCCGAATCCACCCGGCAAGGATTGAGGAGATTGTTGAAAAGACACGCAAAGAAGTAGATTCACAAATCAAGGAAGAAGGAGAGCGCGCCACATTTGAATCCAGAGTTCACGGCGTGCATCCGGAATTAGTAACTTTGCTTGGTAAACTTAAATTCAGAACCAGCTACGGACAAAATGTATTACAGCACTCAATCGAAGTAGCTCATCTGGCAGGGATCATGGCCGCAGAATTAGGACTTGACGTTACTTTTGCCAAGAGAGCAGGATTGCTGCATGATATAGGCAAAGCGATCGATCATGAAACCGAGGGTTCCCACGTCAGTATTGGCGCTGAGGTGGCCAAGAAATACAAGGAGTCCCCGGCGATTGTCAATGCAATCGAAGCTCACCATGGCGATGTTGATTTTAACACCATGGAAGCAGTGCTAATTCAGGCAGCCGATGCAATTTCTGCCGTTCGTCCCGGGGCCAGGCGGGAAACGCTGGAAGCCTATATTAAACGACTGGAAAAACTGGAAAATATCGCTGATTCGTTCGAAGGCGTGGAGAAGTCTTACGCTATTCATGCCGGGCGGGAAATCAGAATTATGGTTAAACCCGATCGGATTGACGATTATACCTCTATCCAGGTGGCCAGGGATATAGTTAAAAAAATCGAAGGCGAATTGGAATATCCCGGACAAATTAAAGTTACCGTAATTCGGGAAACGAGAGCTGTCGACTACGCCAAGTAACATTTGCCCCTGGCGCGGCAGTCAACAAGATTTACCAGTATTGAGAGTGCCCTCCCGGGGCGCTCTCTTTATTTCCGGCAGGAAACAAGGCGAAAAAAAAGAAACAGTAAAAAAAATATGTTATAAAAATGGAGTTGTTAAAGTGCGTATATTATTTATAGGTGATATTGTCGGCAAACCGGGTCGGGAGTGCCTTAAAAGCCAGATTCCTGAGTTGAAAAAAAACGGTCGCCTCGATTTTATAATCGCCAATGGGGAAAATGCCGCCGGTGGAATCGGGATGACTGAAAAAGTGTTTGATGAGTTGAGAGCCGATGGAGTCGATCTGGTCACCGGCGGCAATCATATCTGGGATCAGCAGGATATTTACAACTTTATTGATCGAGAACCGAGGATGATCAGACCGGCTAACTATCCCGTGGAAACTACTCCCGGACTGGGAGCGTCCGTTATTGAAAAAAAGAAGGGAAAATCCAGGCTGGGAGTGATTAATTTAATGGGCCGGGTTTTTATGAAACCTGTTGACTGCCCGTTTCGATCCGCCGATCGGGAGATAGCTTTTCTGAAGCAGAAGGCTGAAGTGATTATAGTTGATTTCCATGCGGAAGCGACTTCAGAAAAACAGGCCCTGGGCTGGTACCTGGACGGACAGGTCGGCGCAGTTATCGGTACACATACCCATGTGCAAACAGCAGATCAGAGGATTTTGCCGGCTGGAACTGCTTATATTTCAGATGTGGGTATGTCCGGGCTCTATGATTCGATCCTGGGAGTCGACAAAGGAGGCCCGCTGAAGAGGTTTCTGACCCAGCTGCCCCACAAGCTAAGTATATCCGAAGGCAAAACCCTCTTCAACGCAGTAATTATCGAAATAAATGATGCTACCGGAAAAGCGGAAACAATTGAAAGGATATCAGAAGTTGTTTAAAGTTCTAATTTTATATAATTCATATAATTCTGGCAGGAATTTGACTAATTAAGCCGAATATGCTATTTAAAGCCGCAAAGGAGGCATCTCTCAATGGAAGTATTAAAAGTCTCAGCAAAATCCAACCCCAATTCTGTAGCCGGAGCCCTTGCCGGTGTACTCAGGGAAAGAGGAGGAGCGGAAATACAAACTATTGGTGCCGGTGCCCTGAATCAAGCTGTCAAAGCTGTTGCGATCGCCAGGGGTTTTGTTGCTCCCGGGGGTATTGATCTGATCTGTATTCCGGCTTTTACGGATATCGAGATCGACGGTGAGGAAAGGACAGCAATTAAATTGATTATTGAGCCTCGCTAACAGTAAACCTGACTTTTATAACCTGTCAGTTCTGCGCGCCCTCTTTAATTATGCCTGTGAGGGTGTTTTTTTAGTACACTATACAATGTAATTATTTCTATCCCGTAAAGGTGCGGTCTATTAAATATGGAATCCCTGAAAAAGGTAGATTTTCACATCCACAGTAATGCATCGGATGGTTGTTACAGTCCACGGAAGCTGATACAGACTCTCTCAGAAGCCGGGTTGGCAGCAGCTGGTCTAACCGACCATGACACAGTGAGTGGATTGCAGGAAGCTCAGGAAGCTGCAAATGAGTTCGGTATTGAGCTGATCCCGGGTGTTGAAATCTCTGTCCTGGATGACGACGTTGAAGTCCATATTCTCGGCTATTATCCCCGGGATCTCATCCGGTTAACAGCGGCGCTGGAGAAAATGCAGCAGGAAAGATTTATCCGTATGGAGCAAATTATCGAAAAGTTAAAAAACAGCGGTTTCAGAATAAATACCGAAGATGTTCTGACAGAAGCGGGAAGGGCAGCCCCGGGCAGATTGCACCTGGCCCGTCTTATGGTTAAAAAGAAATACGTTCATACCCCGGCCGAGGCCTTTTCATTATATTTAAACCGCGGGCAGGCGGCATATGTGCCGCGCCGGACCCCGGGAATCGAAGAGATTATGAGTTTGCTGAGCGGCGTTGGGGCGATAACTGTGATTGCCCATCCCGGCGAAAAAGGAAAAAGAACCGTTGAAAAGCTTTTACCCTTAGGGCTTGAAGGAATTGAGGTGTTCCATCCCGACCATAACAAACCGTTAGCCCGGTATTTCCGGAACCTCGCTCTGGATAAAAAACTGCTTATTACCGGAGGGTCTGATTTTCACGGCGATCCAGGTCCCGG
>SKPH01000030.1 GCA_007119615.1 Syntrophomonadaceae bacterium
ATATAAAATAAGGTTAGAATGTAATTTAGGCTTTTCCAGAATGGGAGGTAAAATGTGTGTACAAACAAGTCAACGATTTTGATTTTCGCCTTACCGGTGAAGATGTATTAAAAGGCCAGGGCATCGATCCGGCAAAAGCTTCAACCCGGTTAACAGAAGCGGCGGAAGCTGTAATCGAAGAAGCGCAATCTCTGCTAAAGCCGGCTGCCTTATATACGATCGTCGGGGTAACCAATTTTGAACACCAGCAGGTGTCATTCGAAGGAGGGAGTTTTGAAGGTTCCCTGGTCGCCAGGGCTATGGCCGGAGCAGATCATTTAAATATTGCCCTGTGTACTATTGGAGACGACCTTGAAAACAGGGTGGCAGCGCTGATGGACGAAAATCCGATTTTAGCAATTACCCTTGATGGGGCAGGCATTGCCGCTATCCGGAAAGTTGCCCAAACCGTAGAAGATATAATCAGCGCCGAAGCCTGCGACCTTGATTTAGACCTTGGCATGAGGGCTCAGCCCGGGCAGGAAGGTTGGCCGATTGAACAGCAAAGAGAGGTATTCTCGGTTCTTCCGGGAGAAGATATTGGCATCCGCCTCACTGAAAGTTGTTTGATGATCCCCCGAAAATCGGTTTCGTTTGTCATACCGCGCGGTAAAGAGCTTAGCAGCAGTGTTGTTCCCTGCGATTTCTGTTCAAAGCGGGAACGCTGTGAATGGCGCAAGGATAAGCAGGCGGGGTAGGAATAAAGCCGGAATAAGAAAATATAAAAGTACATAAAATTGGCTCCCCAGGCAGGACTCGAACCTGCAACCTACCGGTTAACAGCCGGTCGCTCTGCCATTGAGCTACTGAGGAACCTTAAGCATTAGTATTATACTTAAATGCTATCCGCCCGTCAAGAGTTAGTTTAAAAAACGAAGTTAAAACTCCACCTCCACTACTGCTTCCGAGGGGATAGAGGCATTAACCTGTCTCGTTGCAAAGAGTTCGATACGGCTGGTTACAGGTTCAGCCCTTATTCCAGATAGTCACGCAGCCGTTTGCTGCGCATGGGATGGCGCAGTTTTCGCAGGGCTTTCGCTTCAATCTGGCGGATTCTTTCACGGGTCACACCGAAGAATTGTCCTACTTCTTCCAATGTGCGTGAGCGTCCGTCATCAAGGCCAAAACGCAAGCGCAGGACCTTCTCTTCTCTTGCAGAAAGAGTATCGAGCACATCTTCCAGTTGTTCCTTGAGCAATTCGAAGGCGGCGGCATCAGCTGGAGCCTGAGCTTCATGGTCTTCGATAAAATCACCAAGATGACTGTCGTCTTCTTCACCGATTGGTGTTTCAAGCGATACCGGCTCCTGGGCAATTTTCAGAATTTCTCTTACCCGCTCTTCGCTAATGTTCATTTCCTGGGCAATTTCTTCCGGCAGCGGTTCACGTCCCAATTCCTGTACCAGCTGCCGTGAAATACGAATCAACTTGTTAATGGTTTCAACCATGTGAACAGGTATCCGGATAGTACGTGCCTGATCGGCAATAGCCCGGGTAATAGCCTGGCGAATCCACCACGTGGCGTAGGTGCTGAATTTATAACCCTTGCGATAATCAAATTTTTCCACTGCTTTGATCAGACCCAGATTACCTTCCTGGATCAGATCAAGAAAGAGCATTCCTCTTCCCACATATTTCTTGGCAATACTGACTACGAGTCGAAGATTCGCTTCTGCCAGGCGGCGCCTGGCATCTTCGCTGTTCTGCTCAATAGCTTTGGCCAATTCAACTTCTTCTTCGGAAGTAAGCAGCGGGATCTTTCCGATTTCTTTTAGATACATCCGAACCGGATCGTTAACTGTAACCCCTTCCGGAGCGGCAAGCAGCTCGCTTGCGGTTGGCTTTTTTACTTCCGTATCCTCGTCCTGGTCAGCACCCGCAGCTCCTGCAGATGAGTCATCCGTAATTTCAATCCCGTGCTGGGCTAATTTATCATAGAAGTTATCCAGAGCTTCTACTGACAGCTCATAGGGTTGCAGGGTTTCAATGATTTCCTTGTAGCTTATCGAGCCTTTAGTCTTTCCGCGCTCAACCAGCTCCTGCTGTGCATCTTCCAGGGATATCGTCTTTTCAATATCTTTTGCCATTGAAATCCCCTCCTTTTCCTAACGGTAAGGGTCGCCGTCTTTTTTAAATAACAATTCCTGTTCTTCAAGAAGTAATTTATTTACTTCATCTAACAATCCCTGAGCTTCATAACTCTCTCGTTTTTTCCTTAGAACCCTTAGCTTCTTATTTACCCAATTTTTGTGTAATTTTTTTATGCTGTCCTCAATATTACGCTTCGCTACCAGTGGCGGTAAATCCTGCCATAACGGTTTAGTTACCGCTTCAGTTATTAACTTAATAATCTCCTGATCTTCAAATCGATTTAGAAGTTTTTCTGCGCTTAGCACTGTTTCTCCTGCACTTAGATCCCATATCTCTTCTATTACTTCCCGAATCTTCGGATCTTCTATAAATTCCAGTTGTAATAGATTTCGTGCTTCCTCGGCTATCTCCTTGCTCTGAAGCATTAAAGATATTATTGTTTTTTCTTCGGGTCTGGCAGTTATCTTTTCCTGTTCATCAGGCTGCTCTTTTTTTTCCTGTTCCCTGTACCGGCCGCTCCTTCCGCGCCTTTTTTTTAGTTCACTACGCAGAGCCTCTTCATTTACACCAAGTTCTTCAGAAGCCCTTTTCAGGTAAAAATCCTGCTCAACCTGGTTAACAGCTGCCATTAAGAAAGGCATCAATTCCTCTATATAGTTTATTCTCCCTTGATCCGAAGCCAGATTAAACCTTCTCTTAAGCTGCTGCAGCCGGTATTCCATCAACGGGCTGGCGTTGTCGATAAGCTTAACGAAAGATTCAGGACCGTATTGCCTGATATAGCTGTCAGGATCACTTCCCTCAGGAAGAACAGCAACCTGTACCAGGCATCCACTGGCCTGTAAAATAGCCAGGCCCCTCCATGTCGCCGCTTCTCCGGCGCTGTCTGAATCGTAAGCAGTAACCGCTGTTTCAGCCTGGTAACGCAGTAAACGGCCCTGTTCTGCAGTAAGGGCGGTACCGAGAGAAGCAACAGCATTCCTGATACCTGCCTGAAAAGCGGTAATAACATCTGTATAGCCTTCCATAACTATGGCTTTTTTACTACGCCGTATTTCTTCACGGGCTAAATTCAGCCCATAAAGCATGGATCCTTTATCAAATACCGGCGTTTCGGGAGAATTTAAGTATTTGGGTCCGTTTTTTTCTCCTTCTTCAAGAGCCCGGCCTCCAAAGCCCGCAACATTTCCGCTAATATTGGCAATCGGAAACATCAGGCGATTCCGGAAACGATCGTAATGTCCTTTTTCTCTCCCGGGTGAAACTAGGCCACCTTGAACCATTAAATCGGGTGAAACCCCTTTTTTACGGGCAAAATTAAAAAAACCGGTCCAATCAGCCGGAGCATAGCCCAGCATAAACAATTCTATTGTCTCCTGCTTAATTCCTCTTTTTAATAAATATTCTAAGGCGTTTTTACCCGGTGTCGTATTGTGCAGGCAATAAGCATAAAAGCGGGCAGCCAGATGATTGAGCTTAAAAACTCTTTCTTTTAAATCATCTTCAGCGGGTGATACCGATCTGCGTTCCGGAATATTTACCCCTGAACGCCTGCCCAGGAAACGGGCAGCTTCAGGAAAGGTAAGTTTCTCCATTTGCATAATTAAGCTGAAAACATTACCGGATGCTCCACAGCCAAAGCAGTGAAACAGCTGTTTATCAGGCGAAACGGAGAAAGACGGAGTTTTCTCACTGTGAAATGGACAGAGGCCTACCATATTTTTGCCTCTCCTTTCAAGCTTGAGATACTCTCCGACCAACCCTACCAGATCGGTGCGCTGACGGATCTCATCGATAATCTCTTCCGGTATACCCTGTGGCATAGTCAACACCTATCACATTATTTTCTTCCATCCGTCAAAACTCATACCCTTCAACCATCAGATAACAAAAACCCCATCTCGGACTGAGACGAGGTGATCCCGGTTCAGCTATGCGCACGCTGAATCTTTTGCCACTTCAAGGTGAAAACTCCAGGCATAAAATAGACTACCGGGAACCGCTTTTAGTTCAATTCGACTTATAGTTTAATTCGACAGCACGAAGGGCTTTCCTGCCTTTTCAATTTGCCGTTTCAAAATTAACCAAACCCCGGCATCTTGCAAAACGCCGGGGTTTGATAGTTTTACCTGAGTTATATCGCTTTAAGCTTCTTCTTGATCGTCCTTCGGTTTTTCCAACGCTTCAGCAACAACCTGTTCAAACCTGCCAAGTTCTTCACCGGGCAATTCGGTATAAGCAATGCTGTCACGTTCCATGCCCATCATTTCCATCAGATCCCGGGCATGTTCAACCTTTCTTTCGGACCAATAACCGACCTCTTTATACTGGCACTCAAATTTGTCGCTCTCGCTGCAGCCAACTACGACAACTTTATCGGCTCCCAGTTCAACCGCCTTGAGCAGGTGAGCTGTATCCAGCTTCCCAACACATGGATACCGCACCACTTCGACATTCTTATGATCTTGATTAATGAACTCCGGAAGAGCAAATGCTCCGTAAGAACAGGTGAAAGCCAACACTGAGGGATCACCATTACGCCGGGCCAACAACTTCTCGACAGCGGGAGCAATTGTCCCTACGGCATCTTCGAAATACGAAGATCGGAAACTTATCGCGTATACAGGGCAATAACTTATACAAAGCCCGCAGGCCTGGCACTGTTCATTGCGTACTTTTACTTTTCCTTCCTCATTCAGTACCGGTACATCGTACGGACACAGGCGCAGGCAGGTAAGGCAGTGAATACAAAGATCTTCATCCTGTACTGCACCGGCGGCGCAGGTCAGGCAGCGCCGGGCTTCGCGAATAGCAGTTTCAACATCGTACCCCAGTTCCGCCTGTTTGAAGTGACGGATTCTTTCTTCCGGAGAAATCATGGGAATGGCAAAACGCTCAATATGCTCTACCTCTTCAGCAACTTTATCATCCAGCTTCACCAGAACCGGAATCTTCTCAAGCTCAACTTTTGCGCTGTCAAAGGTCTCTCCTCTGAGATAACTGGCAATAGCCCTCGCGGCAAGACGCCCATCTCCCATAGCCTGGACAGCGGAACCCGGGCCGGTGATCATTTCACCACAGCTAAAAACACCTTCTCTGCTGGTAGTCATTTTATTATGGTTGAATACTACCCGTCCGCGGTCATCAATACTAATCTCGTTGCGCAACGGCTCCGGATCTCCACCCTGGCCGATGGCGAAAATAACGATATCACCGCTTAAGACTTCCTGGTTTTCCTTATTAAAGGTCGGGTTAAACCGGCCTTCGTCATCAAAAACACAACTGCATTCAACAACCTCCAGGCCAGTCACTTTGCCGTTTTCCCTGGCAATTGCATCCGGGCCCCACGATGGATAAAATTCAATTCCTTCTTCTTTTGCTTCTTCCATTTCCCATTCAAATGCCGGCATTTCTGCTTCACATTCAAGACATGCCAGCTTCACTTTGGCTGCTCCGGCGCGAAGTGCTGAACGGGCTACGTCCATAGCCACGTTACCGCCACCAATAACGACAACCGTCGGGGAGCCTTCAAATTTGTACCCTTCCCGCTTAACTGCCTTTAAGAATGGGAGAGCGTAAAGGATTCCGTCTCCATCATTACCCGGAATATCAAGGCCGCGGCTGACCGGCAGGCCCATAGCAAGCAGGATTGAATTGAAACCTTCCTTTTCAAGCTGTTCGATAGTTATATCTTTACCCAGCTCAATACCAAATTTAAAATCTACTCCCTGACCGGCAATCTCATTGATATCATTATCAATCGCTTCGTCGGGAAGACGGTAAAGCGGTATATAATGGCGGACAGCACCGCCTGCTGAATCTTCACGGTCGAAAACAGTCACTTCGGCTCCAAGGCGGGCGAGATCAAAAGCAGCTGTGAGCCCGGCCGGACCCGCGCCGACAATTGCAACCTTTCCGGTAACTCCGGGACCATCGGCGGGAGGAATCAGATCAGCTTTGCCATGCTCCAGGGCAAAGCGTTTCAACCCACGGATTGAAGGCGGCTTGTCCACATCGTTGCGGCGGCATTCATCCTCACAATGATGAGCACAAATTGTTCCGCATACAAAAGGCAGCGGGTTTGTTTCTCTGATTACGGAAACCGCCCTGTCAAAATCACCGGTGGCAATAGCCAGCAGATATTCACGGACACCCTGGTGGACGGGACAGGCCGATTGACAGGGTGGGTGGATGCCGCTTAAATCTGAATCATGTTTTTCATGGTATGACAATTAGATCACTCCTTGTTACGATTTTAACTTATCCTTTATTCGCCATAAAAATTAGTTCTCCTGTTTATATCAACTGACAATTTCAAGTTTCAATCTTTTAATAATTCCATTAAGAAAATGTTGCCCGGGCCGCAGCCAGGCGGGCAATCGGCAACCGATACGGTGAACAGCTGACATACTCCAGGCCAACTGCATGGAAAAATTCAATTGATGCAGGGTCTCCACCGTGCTCACCACAGATGCCAATCTTCAAATTCGAATTCACGGAACGGCCTTTTTCTATCGCAATCTCAATCAGCCTGCCGACACCTTCACGGTCGATCTCAACAAAGGGGTTGACTTTTAAAACTTTTTGCTGCAAATAGAAGGGCAAAAATTTACCTTCCGAGTCATCCCGGCTGTAACCGAGCGTGGTCTGGGTCAGATCGTTGGTGCCGAAAGAAAAAAACGATGCCGAACCGGCCAGCTGATCGGCAACAAGGCAGGCGCGAGGCAGCTCAATCATGGTCCCGACCAGGTAAGGCAGCTGTCTGTCCTGCTCTGCAAATACTTCCGAGGCTGTATCATCGACCAGCTTTTTCATCTGCTCCATCTCTTCACGGTGTCCTACGAGTGGAATCATTATCTCCGGCTGCAACTGTTCGGCAGCGACCCCTTCATCCAGCAGTTCATAAGCGGCCAGGAGTAAAGCCCTGACCTGCATCCGGTAAATTTCAGGATAAACCAGTCCCAGGCGGCAACCCCGGTGACCGAGCATTGGGTTGTACTCGGAAAGAGACTGAACCTTTTTCAACAAGGTTTCTTTCTCCCGCAGTTCAGAGGAATCACCGTTTTCTCTCTGCAGCCGATCCACTTCGAGCATCAGTTCTTCTTTATCCGGCAGAAATTCATGCAGCGGTGGATCTAAAAGACGAACGGTTACCGGTTTGCCAACCATCTCCTTTAATATTCCCTTGAAATCTTCCTGCTGCATCGGCATGAGTTCATCCAGAACAGCTTCCCGTTCTTCCAGGTTCGAAGCAAGAATCATCTTCCGGACTACCGGGATACGATCTGCAGCCATGAACATATGCTCGGTGCGGCAGAGTCCGATTCCCTGGGCACCCATTTCAACAGCCCGTCGGGCATCATCAGGTGTATCTGCATTAGCCCGGACTTTAAGGCGTCGAATCTCATCTGACCAGCTCATAATCTGGTAAAACTCCTCGGAAAACTGAGGCTCGATCAGAGGGCCTGCTCCTAAATAAACTTTTCCTGAAGTGCCGTCAATTGAAATTATTTCTCCTTCGGAATATTCGACATCATTGACATAAAAGAGTCCCCTGCCCAGTTCAATTTTTAAATCATCACAACCACATACACAAGGCTTTCCCATACCGCGGGCAACAACCGCCGCATGGCTGGTCATCCCTCCACGACTGGTTAATATACCTTCGGCGGCAATAATCCCGTGAATATCATCAGGTGTGGTCTCCGGGCGCACCAAAATAACCTTTTCCCCCTGGCGGGCCATTTCCTCGGCCCGGTCAGCATCAAAGACCACTTTACCTGAAGCGGCTCCGGGTGATGCAGGCAGGCCGCTGCCAATCGGTTCCATATCCGCCCCGGGATCAAATCGGCAATGGAGCAGGTGCTCAAGTTGTTCCGGATCGATCCTTTGCAGGGCCTCTGTTTTGGAGATTAACTCTTCTCTGACCATGTCAACGCCAATACGTACCGCTGCCGAGGCGGTTGTTTTCCCTGTCCGGGTTTGCAGCATGTACAGCCTGCCTCGTTCGATGGTAAATTCAATATCCTGGATATTACGATAATGTTTCTCGAGGGTTTCGCACGCGTCAACGAACTGCCGGTAAACCTCGGGCAGATCATTCTCAAGTTCTTCCAAAGGGCGGGGGGTACGGGTACCGGCTACCACGTCCTCTCCCTGGGCATTAAGCAGATATTCACCGTACAGCTTGGGCTCTCCTGTTGAAGGGTTACGGGTAAACGCTACTCCTGTACCGCTATCTTCGCCCAGGTTTCCGAAAACCATGGCCTGAATATTGACAGCCGTACCCAGGTTATCGGGAATGCGATTGGCCTTGCGGTAAACTACTGCCCGTGGGGTATTCCAGGACTTAAAAACCGCCTCAACAGCCAGGAATAGCTGCGTTTGCGGATCCTGGGGAAAATCATTTCCTGTCTCTTTCCTAACGATATCTAAAAAGTCTTCGACAATTTTTTCAAGATCTGATTCTCCTAATTCAGCATCAGTCCGAACCTTATTGCGCTTTCGTGTTTCGGTAAGAATATTTTCAAAGTTATAGTGCTTAACATTTAAAACGACATCGGCAAACATTTGAATGAAGCGGCGGTAACAGTCCAGGGCAAAGCGGCGATCACCGGTTTCCCTGGCCAGGGATTCAACTGTTGATTGATTCAGACCGAGGTTCAGAACTGTATCCATCATCCCCGGCATCGAAATAACAGCTCCTGACCGTACCGAAATTAACAGGGGCTCTTCACTGCCGAATCCACGCCCGGTCTCATCTTCCAGGAGTTTCAGGTTATCGAGGATCTCTTCAGTCAGTTCCGGCCATAAACCTTCGTCCTTTTCCAGGTACTTATTGCAGGCTTCGGTGGTGATTATAAACCCGGGAGGAACCGGCAGACCTATACCGGTCATTTCTGCTAAATTTGCCCCTTTGCCGCCAAGAAGACTTTTCATGGATTTATCGCCCTGCTCAAAAGGATAAACATATTTCCCCGAGTTCAACTTAAAACACCCCCTCTGACAAGCTGAATTATACGGTTGGCAACTTCTTCAACCGCCTTGTTGGAAACATCAAAAACGGTACAGCCCAGCTTGTTCATTACCCTGCGGGCATAAGTCAGTTCTTCTTCAATCCTTTCAACTGCCACATAATTTGCGTTGGCGTCAAGTCCGAGGGCTTTTAACCGTTCATACCTGATTTGACGTAGCTGGTGAGGATCTATAACCAATCCGATTATTTTTTCCGGTGGAATCCAAAAAAGTTCCTCGGGAGGTTCAACTTCCGGGACCAGAGGCAGGTTGGCGACCATGATTCCCTGGTGAGCCAGATACATGCTGAGCGGAGTTTTAGAAGTCCTCGAAATACCGACCAGGACTATTTCAGCATCAGTCAGGCCACGCGGGTCCTTACCATCGTCATGTTTGACAGCAAACTCAACCGCTGCAACCCGGCGAAAATATACATCGTCAAGCTTTCGCACCCGGCCCGGTTCGGTATGGGGAACTTTACAGGTAACCCGGCTGAAAGCACCCATCAGGGAGCCAAGGATGTCAGCGGTACAGACGTTGTGCTTTAGCGACTCATCTTCCATCGCTTTACGGAGTTCAGGCACTACGAGGGTATAAGCAATAATTGCGTGGCAACTCTGCGCTTCTTCAAAAACGGAAGCAATCTGCTCTTTATTCTCAACAAACGGCACCCGGCGCATATCAACATGGCCGGTGTTAAACTGACTGGCCACCGCTTTTACAACAAACTCTGCAGTCTCACCAATCGAGTCGGAAACAATATAAACTATCGGTGTAACCGATGATTCGACCATTTGTAACTACTCCTTTAGAAAAATTCGGGCCGCCGCTCATAAAGAAGCTCCCAAATAATATATATACGCTACCGGCCCAATATCTTCCTGCTTATGACCTTTTATTATAAAGGGCCTGTATTTTAGAAAAATCTGCGAGGCGGTTAAATGACGCTTTCAGAGCGGCAAGCAGGTTAAGCCTGTTCTCGCGAACCTCCTGATCATCTACCATAACCATGACATTATCAAAGTAGTTATCTATGGGCTGTTTTAACAGCTGCAGTTGCTCAAGGACCTGGGCCGGATCGCTTAAACCCTCCAGGTTCTCCTCGGCCGTTTTCAGACTGCGGAAAAGTTCTTTTTCCACGGCATCTTCAAAAAGTGATTTATTAACTGTCGTACCCGAAGCTTTATGAGCCAGATTAGCAACCCTGTTATAAGCGGTGATAACTTCATCAAGTAGAGGCCCATTTAGATAATCTTTTAAAACCTCAGCTTTATTGAATACTTCTGCCGCTGTCCTGAAAGGCACAGCTAATACTGCTTCAGAAACGTCAAAACCTATCCCCTTATCCTGCAAAACATAGCGAATTCTTTGAACCAGAAAATCGTGAAGTCCTACCTTAATCTGCAGGCGTTTATCCTGATCAAGATCCAGGGTTAGCGATAAGGCTTCCAGTGCAAAATCGATATAATCATCCACCGCCAGTTCCAATTTAAATCCGTGCAAAATAGCTACTGCTCCCTGCGCCTGTCTGCGAAGGGCATAAGGATCCTGAGAACCGGTAGGCTGGATTCCTACAGCAAAACATCCGGCTAAAGTGTCAATACGATCTGCCAGTGATACCAGTGCACCTTCAAGGGATGAAGGAATTGCATCACCGCTAAACCTTGGCTGATAGTGCTCATAGATTCCTACGGCAACCGCTTCCTGTTCTGAGCTTAGCCTGGCGTATTCCCGGCCCATTACCCCCTGGAGCTCGGGGAATTCTTTTACCATGTTGGTAACCAGGTCCGCCTTACAGAGGTGGGCAACGCGGCAGGCCTTTGCAATCTCGTCTTCAGACAGGCTTAAGACTGCCCCCAGTTTACCGGTCAAATCAATCAATCTCAAGCGTTTCTGATCAACACTGCCAAGCGATTCGAGGAAGATAACATTTTTCAGCTTCTCAACATAGTTTTCAAGGGGTTGCTTGCTATCTTCATTGTAAAAGAACCGTCCATCAGCCAGGCGGGCATGCAGTACTTTTTCATACCCTTTGCGGATATTGTGATGGAAAAGGTTATTGCTGATGCCCACAAAACCGGGCATCAGCCGTCCACTCTCCTGTTCCACAATCGGGAAGTAGCGCTGGTGATTCTGCATCGTGGTTATCGGCACCTCCGGAGGCAGATCGAGGAAATCCTCATTGAAAGAACCTTCAATAGCTACCGGATATTCAACCAGGTAGGTGACTTCTTCAAGCAGATTTTCATCCACCAGGGCCTCTACACCGCTTTCAGCGGCTTTTTCATGCAGCTGGTCTAAAATCAGTTTGCGCCTGCGGGCTTGATCAACCACCACATAATTTTCCTCAAGGCAACGGAAATAGTGATTCACGCTGTCAATTTCAAAAGGACCGGGTGCAAGAAACCGATGGCCGTAAGTAACCCGGCCCGATTGAATTCCTGCAAAATCAAATTTTACAGGCTTATTATGATAAAGGGCGAGCAGCCATCGAATCGGACGGGCAAAACGTATATCTTTACTTTGCCAGTACATCGGTCGGGGAAAAGATAATTTTTTAATGATCAGCGGCAGGAGTTCGGGAAGCAGATCTTCCGTCGGTCGGCCGGAGATTTCTTTTTCAACTATTACATACCGGGCATTATTTATAAGCTCTTCTTCAATCTGCTCGATTGAAACACCCTGACTCTTAATAAATCCCTGCAGCGCTTTAGTAGGCTGGCCGTCCTGGTCATAAGCCCGGTTAACAGGCGGCCCTTTTACCTTTTCGGCCAGGTCGGATTGCTTTATCCCGAGATCGCTGATCAAAACAACCAGGCGCCGTGGTGTTGCCCAGGTTTCGATAGCACCATACTGGAGCCTGTTTTCAGCCAAAAGCGACCCGGCTTCTTTCTTCAGCTGTTTCATCGATCCCGGTATGAACCGGGAAGGGATCTCCTCACAACCAATTTCCATTAATAAATTTCGGGTTTCCGTCATTATAAGGCACCTCCGGACAAAAGCGGGTAGCCAGCCGCTTCACGCTGTTTCAGATAGCGCTCTGCACAGAGGCGGGCAAGGGTGCGCACCCTGCCGATATACGCAGCGCGCTCGGTTACACTGATCGCACCCCGCGCTTCAAGGTTATTGAAAGTATGGGAGCATTTCAGAATATAGTCGTAAGCCGGGTAAACCAGGTCTACCTCAAGAAGACGCCTGGCTTCCGTCTCATAGTTATTGAACAACTTGAAAAGCAGTTCCCGATCCGCATAGTCAAAACTGTAACTAGATTGCTCCCATTCCACCCTTTGGAATACTTCGCCATATGTTATATTACCGGTCCAGATCAGGTCAAAAACATTACCGCAGTCCTGCAGATACATCGCAATCCTCTCGAGGCCGTATGTCAGCTCAACCGGAACCTGTTCAACGTCAAAGCCACCAACCTGCTGAAAATATGTGAACTGGGTTATCTCCATCCCGTCTAGCCAGATCTCCCAGCCCAGACCCCAGGCTCCAAGAGTCGGGGCTTCCCAGTTATCTTCGACAAAGCGGATGTCATGCTCAAGCGGGTTGAGGCCGAGATATGCAAGGCTATCCAGATACTGCTGCTGGATATCATGCGGAGCCGGCTTGAGAATCACCTGGTATTGCAGGTGCTGGTAGAGTCTGTTTGGATTTTCACCATACCGCCCGTCTGCAGGCCTCCTCGAGGGTTCCACGTAGGCAACCGACCAGGGCTCAGGGCCAAGTGATTTGAGAAAAGTAGCGGGGTTCATAGTCCCGGCACCTTTTTCTACATCGTAAGGTTGCCAGATCAGGCATCCTTTTGCCGCCCAGTATTCCTGAAGTTTAATCATGATCGTCTGTAGATTCAAAAAAACTCCTCCTTTGTAAACATAAAACCTCCGGTCCCTGGCTGATAAAGCCATAGGGACGGGAGGTTTTCCCGCGGTTCCACCCTACTTGACTCCACTAGTTAGGAGCCCTCTTGATTTTTAAATTGCTCTGGAACGCCATTCACCGAATTCCTTACCGGGCTTGCACTCTTCCCGGTTCGCTGTACCTCCGAGGTCTAATCCGGTTACTTTTTTCCATCATCGCAAAATGCTATATTTGATTATTAAGATACTAACAATGGACCACCCGGTTGTCAAGCCCGGGATAACCCGGGAGCAGGATTCCAGGCCTGCTTAGCGAAAAGATAGCTTATCTGATGCAACCCGGATAACTTGCCCGATTTGATTCGCTTATTTAGAAAGGATGCCAAAAGTTGAATTACCCGGACCTTTTGTATATCGCGGTTGGAGGAGCCCTCGGCGCAGTGGCTCGATATCTCCTTTCAACCTGGATTTATTCCAGGGTAGAGCAAATTTACCCTTTCGGCACTTTTGTGGTGAATATGCTCGGCTGTTTTTTACTGGGCTTGATTTTCAAATTAATCCTGGAAAAATCAATAATGTCTTCTGAGCTGCGGCTGATGATCACAGTTGGAATAATCGGGGCCTTTACGGCATTTTCAACATTCAGTCTTGAAACCCTCACCCTGTTCCGGGAAAACAATATTACTACAGCCCTGCTTTATGTAGGGGCCAGTATCGTGGTTGGATTACTGGCCGTATGGCTCGGTGTTGTCACCGCCAATGTTTCCATGAGACTGACAATGGGAGGTTGATTTTTTGGGTAAATCCAGCAGTAAGGTTAAAAAAATCAGTATCTATATAGATGAAAACGAAAAATATGAAGGCAAGCCTCTTTATCATGTGATCATTTTAAAAGCGAGGGAGCTCGGGCTGGCAGAAGCAACGGTGCTAAGGGGCATAGAAGGTCTTGATAATAATAATAAGATCAGCAGCACCCGAATCCTCGATATTTCATCTAACCTGCCCATAGTCATCGACATCATTGATCACAAAGAAAAAATCGACCTTCTGCTCCCATTTCTTGACGAGGCAGTCGGCA
>SKPH01000047.1 GCA_007119615.1 Syntrophomonadaceae bacterium
AATGGATGGTTGGGATTGGAAAGTTCCAATAAAGTAATAGCCGTAGTAACACCAAACATGCTCTCCAGGTAAGGCAGCATACCAATAGCGACAACTGATGAAAAGATGCCATTTCCGACACCAGCTGCCATGCTGTAACTAAAATTGACCAGCGAGTTGTACTCGAGACTGACATTTCCAAAAAAGAGATATGCAGATAATATGACTGTCCCGTTTATTACAGCTACAAAAAACCCGGCCCGGGCCAGATCGCTGCGCTGACTTAATCTGGTAACAGCATAAATAGAAACCAGTCCTCCCATCAGGGCAACCATGATGAAGGAAAAGTCTCCCCCGCTGATCAGTCCAACCATCAGGGCCAGGACTAAATTAATAATTACAGCCAGCTTATAACCAAAGATAACAGTAATCAGGATAACACCCATCGCCACAGGGATCAAATATCCTGAAAAGTATGTAGCGCCAACAGAAAAGATCAGGGTGACAATGAAAATCAATCCCATTAACAACATTAGTGAAGGATTAGTAGAGACGGCATTGACAAATATATGCAGGTAAATGCCGACCAGGATAAAAATAATGATCAGTAAAAGCAGTAAACCGATATAGCCAAGATAGTCGGCTTGCTGACCCCGGATCATACCGAGATCCTCAAGCAGGGCCAACTGTTGTTCTGTAACCGGCTCACCTTCGCTGACAATCAGCGTATTCCTCAAAATAACAACCGGCTCTACCTGCTGGCGTGCCAATTCACGGTTCTCTTCCGTAACCTCGGCATTATAAATCATATTTTGTACTATCATCGGTTGAGTAACTACCTCAGCAACTCTTTTCAAATCAGCGCTGAAGGGATACAGAGCGATCTCCTGTGACAGGCGGCGCCTGGCCAGATCGGCTTCATTTTCCCTGATTCCCTGTTCAAACACTTCACTGACCGAATTGTTAAGCCTCCCCTGTAGATCTCTGATAACGCTCCTGTCGGTCAGGAGGGCCGAAGTTGTGGAGTCCGGAAGTTCTTCAGGAACGAGCTCCTGTAGCAGCTCTATTTTCTCTTCATTTTCGAGTTCCGGATCATCTTTAATTTGCAGAACATTATCGAAAAATAGGCCAATTTCGTGCAGTGTTCTTTCTAAAACAGCCGGATCGTAATCATAGACCTCGGGCACTGCACCGGCAGCCTGTTCCCTGAGCCTCTCGGTAGTATATTCATCGATCGTATCCCGGGGAGCATACAACGTCCGCGGACTGGGCCGGCCTACGGTTAAGTCATAGCGGGCAGGCATACTGACGATGATCAACAGGCCGTAGATCGCAATAAAAAGGGCTAATACCAGAATAAGCTTCTGCAGCTTCTTATTGTCTTTGAAAGAGATTGACCGGTTAAAAAGATCACCGGGAATTATTTTTTTCTTCATTTTTATCCCTTTCTCTCAAACCCTCGTAAGTTTCATAAGCTTTTATAATACACTGCACAAGCGGATGCCTGACAACATCCTTTTCGGTCAGGTAAACCAGGGCTATCCCATCGATGCCGCATAAAATACGCGGGGCTTCCTCCAGGCCTGAATAACGGCCCCGGGGCAGATCAATCTGGGTAATATCCCCGGTTATGACCGCTTTCGAACCAAATCCGATGCGGGTTAAAAACATTTTCATCTGCTCGGATGTGGAGTTCTGCCCCTCATCGAGGATCACAAAAGAATCATCCAGGGTCCGCCCCCGCATATAAGCCAGGGGTGCGATTTCAATAATCCCTTTCTCACGGTATTTCTGAAACAGATCTACGCCCAGCAGATCATATAATCCATCATAGATAGGACGCAGGTAAGGATCTACCTTCTCCTGGAAGTCTCCCGGTAAAAAACCCAGGTGCTCGCCAGCTTCTACAGCCGGCCGGGTTAGAATCAAACGCTGCACCTGCTTGGTTTTCAGGGCATCGACTGCCATGGCCAGGGCCAGGTAAGTTTTTCCCGTGCCGGCCGGTCCAATTGAGAGCACAATGTCATGACTGCGGATTGCTTCAAGATAACGCTTCTGACCGGTTGTCTTGGGGCGGATCTGCTTACCGCGATGAGTAACTAATACCAGATCGCTGAAAAGTGAACTTATAGTACCCACTTCACCCTGTTTGGTAAGCTTCAACGCATACTCAAATTCACGTCCGGTCAGAAGATGGCCTTTACGAATATTGGTTAACAGTTCCTGGAACATGGTATAAATAGCTTCCACATCTCCAGGTTCACCCTCTATAATTAATTCATGACCTTTTGGAATCAGGCGCACGGCAAAATTATCTTCAATGAGACTAAAATAATTGTCATGTTTACCCAATAGCTGGACCGATTCATCTGCGCCGGCCAATAGAATGGTCCGGCTTGTTTTATTTTCTGCCAATAAGCAGTATGCTCCCTTCTTCTTGTCGAATAGCAGATCTTATGTTAATACATTAATATGCATTATAATCCTAGTTCTATACTTTATCAAGGAATGTAAGTTTTAACGCTTCCGGCGCAGGGATGGAGGACGTTCAAGGATTTCATGAAAGATAAATGCTGCCAGAAGCGAGTCTTTCCGGGTTAACGCCTGGCGCAGGCCCAAAGAGACCGCCGAGGGAACGGCAATCTCTTTTTTAACCGGTGGAGGTGCCTGCCAGGCATCTGCCTCAGAACCTCCGGTCTCCTGCACAGGGGTTGTTTCAGCATCATAGGCACGACCAGCTTTATCTTTTTCAAGTGAGCTGATATCGAGATCATCCTCAACCCACCGATAACCGGACTCCTCCGGTGAGGGAGGCTCTGGGCCGGGGAAGACTCTTTTTTGAGGCGCCTCCTGGGCTCCTCTCACCGCCCTGATTATTGCATTAAAGATATTGAAGGCGATGATAATAACTATTAAGGTAATAATACCTTCCATTACAATAAAGCCTCCTGCTTATTTCTTATCTTCTTCCTGCTGGCCTTCATGGCTCATTTTACTTATATTCTGACGCATATCAGTGTCGGCCATAACGTTTTTTAGCTGGTAGTAATCCATCACACCCAGATTGCCCTCGCGTAGAGCCTGAGCCAAAGCCTTGGGAACTTCCGCTTCAGCTTCAGTAACTTTCGCTCGCATCTCCTGGACAGAGGCAACCATCTCCTGTTCACGGGCAACAGCCATGGCGCGCCGCTCTTCGGCTTTGGCCTGGGCAATACGCTTGTCAGCTTCCGCCTGATCCGTCTGCAGCTGAGCGCCGATATTCTTGCCTACATCCACATCGGCAACGTCTATGGATAAAATCTCGTAAGCGGTGCCTGAATCGAGACCTTTGTTTAAAACCGTATTAGATATCCGATCGGGGTTTTCAAGTACCACCTTATGATTATCGGAAGAACCGATCGTGGTTACAATCCCTTCACCAACCCTGGCAATAATCGTCTCTTCGCCGGCGCCGCCAACCAGACGGTCAATATTGGCCCTTACAGTAACCTTAGCCCTGGCTTTAACTTCAATCCCGTCCTTTGCCACCGCCGCTACAACCGGGGTTTCAATCACCTTGGGATTAACGCTCATCTGAACAGCCTGCAGGACATCACGTCCTGCCAGGTCTATTGCTGCAGCCCTTTCAAAGAGCAACGGAATCTCTGCACGCTGGGCGGCAATCAAGGCATTAACAACCCGGTCTACGTTACCACCGGCCAGAAAATGCCCTTCCAGTTTGTTTACATTCAAATCGAGTCCTGCTTTAGTCGCTTTAATTAGCGGATTAACTATTTTCGCCGGGATAACCCGCCGCAGGCGCATCCCAATCAGGGCGAAAATACCTACGGGGACGCGTGCCGCCAGAGCCGAAATCCAGAGGCCCAGGGGAATAAAACTAAAGATAACAACAACGGCGATAATTATTAAGGCAACAAATATCAGGGGAATAATAATCTCTTCCAATATAAACCCTCCTCTTTTTTAACAGTATCTTTAAACTCGAACGGTTCACTTAACCTTACGTGCCTGAAGATTA
>SKPH01000034.1 GCA_007119615.1 Syntrophomonadaceae bacterium
AGGTGGCTCTCGGTTTTTGCCGGCCCAACCTTTACGTTTCTGCGGGAGTCGTGGGCTCTTTCCGGTGATCCCCTGGTTGAAGAATTAAGAAATTCGGTAGTCCGGGTTTATATTGACGGGCCGGGATCACGGCAGCTGCGCGGGACCGGTTTTAACGTTGATCCCGCCGGCCTTATTGTCACAAACCGGCACCTGGTGGAAGATGCTCTGGCGGTAAGGGTTTCCTTTCCGGGCCAGGGCACATTCACTGTTCATGAGTGGATAGTTTCTCCTCATGTTGATCTGGCTATACTCCGGGTGCGGGGTGAGAATCTTCCCACTTTATCTATCTCTGAAGCGCCGGTTCTGCCGGGCGAAGAAATTCTCGTTATCGGCAACCCGATGCAGTTTGCCCGTATTGCCAATATGGGTACCCTGGTTGGCTATCGTGAAGTCAGGGGACGCGAAACGCCCCTGCTGATTATTGAAGCGCTAATCTACCCGGGCAGCAGCGGCAGCCCGGTCTTTAATGAGCGCGGAGAAGTGATCGGGATAGTCTACGCCACCCTGCGAAACAGCGATCCGGCGGAGGTTAGAGGCCTGGCCGTTGCCTCAGCTGAAATTAAACTTTTTCTGGACGGGATAGATATTGATTAAGGCCGGCCCGGTGGATTGGACCGGGCCGCGAGGACACGTCCTGCTTCACACCTGCAGTTTTCAACCGGTTGTCACAGTAATACCGCAGATCAAACAAATCACTTTATCATCTCCACCTGCAATATTATCCCCGGGAGGATAAAAAAATAAAATAAAACCCGGCCGGAGTATTTTTTTGTTTTTCGGCCGGGTAATTATCAGTAGAACTGTCATTTTAACCGGATTCTTCTTTTTCTTTCTTTTTCTCTTTCTTTTCTTTTTTATTCTCCAGCCTGATGTAGCGATTGATCAGGGGTACCAGCAGGTTCATGCCGATTATGGCAAAGGTGGTCCCTTCGGGCAGCCAACCCCAAAGGCGCATGGCCATAATAATTATACCTACCCCAAACCCGAAAACATAACGGCCAGGTTGGGTTTTCGGAGAAGTAATCGGGTCGGTGGCCATGAAAAAGGCCCCGAGGATTAAACTGCCTGAAAGTAAGTGAAAAAGAATACTTTGGCCCGTCAGCAGGGACACGATAATCACTGCAGCTACGACACCGGCGGGGATACGCCAGTTGGCGTATTTTTTATATATCAGCCAGACAGCTCCGATCAGCAGCAGGAGGGCTGAAGTTTCGCCGATACTTCCCGGGATTACCCCGATCAAAAGATCATAAAGTGGACGCATAGTGCCTTCTTCGCGGAAGACCTGCAGCGGGGTAGCTGATGTTAAACCGTCAATTGGCGTCAGCCAGGGGGACATTGTGCCCGGAAAAGCGTAGATAATAAAGAGCCTCCCGAACAGGGCGGGGTTCAGAATATTTTTACCGTAGCCGCCGAAAGCCTGTTTCCCGATCACTATGCCAACTATGGACCCTGCCGCAACAGCGTATAGCGGCAGTGTGGGGGAAACGGTGAGGGCCAGGAGCAGTCCGGTGACAACGGCGCTCAAGTCATTAATCTTTAACGGCTTTTTAGAAATGTATTGATAAAGTGCTTCTGAAGCTACAGCCGCAGCCACACCGACGATGATCAAAAGCACTGCATTGAGGCGGAACAGGTAGATGGAGAAGAGCGCTGCGGGGGCAAGAGCGATAAGCATTCCTTTCATCATTTTCATGAACATTCCTCCTTGTCTGTTTATATCTTGATTATAGAACAGGAACACTGATTTAATCAATCACCTCAGCCCTTTAGATAAAGGATCGGAAATTATTATGTCGAATTATTGAGAAAAGAAGACGAAGAAAGGAGAGTGAAAAATGGAGGAACCAAAGCATATTGGCATCTCTTTTCCGCGCAAGGACGGTGAAGACAAAGTCCGGGGCATCCTGCGCTACCTTGGTGATAAACAGTCGCCTCAGATGCTGCATGCGGCTCTCAAAACCAGCCCGCATGCCCACGCCCTGATAAGCAAGATTGACACCGCTGAAGCTTTAAAAGCGCTCGGGGTGCGAGCCATACTTACCGGTGAAGATATACCCGGCAATATCGGCATCTATATCGGGGATAAGCCGCCTCTGGCCCGTCATAAAGTTCGCCATTACGGAGAACCGGTAGCGGCTGTAGTTGCCGACAGCGAAGAGGAGGCTTATGCGGCACTGCCGCTAATTAAAGTGGAATATGAATCCCTGCCGGTAATTCACTCGCCATCCGAGGCCCTGGCCGAAGATGCTCCGCTGCTGCACGAAGAGATGAAAACATATACTCACATCCCCGCCGTCATCCCCGAGCCGGGCAGTAATGTGGCTAACAGGACCAGGATTAGGAAAGGGGATATTGAATCCGGTTTTAAAGCTTGCAATACGGTTGTCGAGGAATCCTTCAGTTTCCCGCCGGGCGATCACGTAGCCATGGAACCGAGGGCATCTACAGCTGAAATTTTAGATGACGGACAGGTTATAATTCACTCCACTACCCAGGCGCCGTTTGTCGTGCGAAACCTGCTTTCAATTTCTTATAACCTGCCTGTGGGTAAAATCACAGTAATCACTTTTCCGCTCGGCGGCGGCTTCGGCGGCAAAGCGGGTATCCAGCTTGAAGCGCTGGTCTACCTGCTTTCGAAGGCAGTCGGCGGCCGTTTAGTCCGCCTGGTCAACAGCAGGGAAAACGATCTGGTTTCTTCACCCGGGCGCACCGGCCTGGAAGCCAGAATCAGGCTGGGCTGTTCAAAGGAAGGCAGGTTGGAAGCTGCAGAAATAAACTACTACTTCGACAGTGGTGCATATGCCGACTACGCCGTCAATATCAGCAGGGCGGCGGCTATCGCCTGCACAGGTCCTTATGCCGTGCCCAATGTTTGGTGCGATTCTTTATGTGTCTATACCAACCATCCGTTTGCTACTGCATACCGGGGTTTTGGTCACATTGAACTCGCTTTTGCCATGGAGCGGGCTATTGATTTGCTCGCTGAGCAGGCGGGGTTCGATCTTCTTGAGTTCAGGATGATCAACGCGATCCGGAAGGGAGATACTTCCCCGACCCAGAGTACAATGGATTCCAATACAGGTGATTTAAAAATGTGCCTCGAAAATGTTTCGGAAATGCTGGAATGGGAAAAGGGCACACGGGAAGAGATGCCTGATGGGAAAGTGAGGGCCAAGAGCGTAACCTGCTTTTGGAAAGCTCCCGCTATGCCGACCAATGCCGATGGGGGAGTTATTCTAACCTTTAACGAGGATGGAACAGTTAATCTGCACTGCGGCGCAATTGAAATCGGGCAGGGCCTAAAGACTGCCCTTGCTCAGGTGTTGGCTGAAAAGCTTGGTATAAACCCCGGCCAGGTTCATGTCGTCGACGAAGTTAATACCCGGATTGCTCCCCATGACTGGGCTACAGCCGCCAGCCGCAGTCTCTTTATGATTGGGCGGGCGCTGGTAGAAGCCGCCGATGATGCCATCAGGCAGCTCAAACAGACTGCAGCGATAGTTCTGCGCTGTCCCACTGAGGATCTGAAGGTTTCAGAAGGCCGCGTATTCCTGGCAGATGAACCTGATATCGGGCTGCCACTGGCTGATGTTGCCCTTGGTTACAGGTATCCCGAAGGCAATGCCGTGCAGGGTCAGGTTATAGGCTCCGGCCGCTATATATCCCGCCGCCTGACTGAGATCGATCCGGAAACCGGTAAAGGCCGCCCGGCCCTTGAATGGACCATGGGGGCCCAGGGCGTAGAAGTTGAACTTGATCCTTCGGATGGAAGTTACCGGGTGCTTAAGGCAGTTTGCTCCATGGACGTGGGTAAGGTCATTAACCCTTTCCTGGCCCGGAGCCAGGTAGTAGGCGGCATGTCGATGGGCCTCGGCTTTGCAGGATGGGAAAGTTTTATATTCAACAAACAGGGCCGGGTAATTAACGACACTTTGAGAAATTACAACATATTAAGGTATGGCGAAGAGCCGGAATACGAAGTTAAGTTTGTTGAAACACCCCAGCGCGACGGGCCCTACGGGGCCAGGGGCTTAGGCGAACAGGGTATTCTCGGTATGCCGGGCGCCCTGGCCGGAGCTTTATCGGGGGCGCTGGGCCGGCCGCTGAACCGGCTGCCGTTAACCCCGCAAACAATCTGGGAAACAGGAAAGGAGGGTGCCAAATGATACCATTTGACCTTGAATATTATCTGCCTGAAAGCACAGAAGAAGCAGCAGCTATATTCGCCGAGCTTTCGGAGGCGGATAAAGGACCGCTGTATTACGGCGGCGGCACCGAAATTGTGACCATGTGCCGGCAGCAAACAATTAAACCCGGCGCCCTGATCGACCTGAAGGGAATACCGGAAACAACTGCGCTTGAGGTTGATGGAGATAAGCTGATCATCGGGGCGAATGTAACCCTAACCGAACTAAACGAGCAGGATTATTTTCCGCTGCTGGCCAAAGTGGCCCGGGTTGTCGCCGACCACACCGTCCGCAACAGTTTGACCCTCGGTGGTAATATTTGCGGCAAATTGCCTTACCGTGAAGCTATCCTTCCTTTGCTGACTGCCGATGCCGACGTTGTCCTGGCCGGCAGGGAGGGCCGACGCACCGAACCGCTTGAGGATCTGTTTGATAAACGGTTAAAGCTGGAAAAAGGAGAAATACTGGTTCAACTGATTGTTCCTAAGGAAGAGCTGAAAAGGAAAAGTTGGGCCAGGAGGCGCGAAAAGCACGGGCCTGTTGACTATCCTCTTTACCATATGATCGGTGTGCAGAAAAAAGATCAACTTGCGGTTGCTGTCAGCGGTCTTTGTGCCTTCCCTTTCCGAAGCGCTGAACTTGAAAAAAAAGTAAATGACTCTGCTCTGTCTGCGCAGGATAGGGTTGATAAAGCCCCGGATCTGCTGCCGGGAACAATACGCAATGACGAGATCGGGTCGGATGATTACCGCCAGGCGCTATGGCAGAGAGATCTGGCAGAGCTGCTGAAAAAAATGGGGGGTGCGGAGTGATGAAAGCATACCGTGATATAGCCACTATCACCCTGGATATAAATGGAGAAGAACGCCGGGTTGTAGTTCGCCCCGCCGATACGCTTCTGCGGGTGTTGCGTGAAAAAGTGGGTTTGACAGGTGCTAAACCGGGCTGTGAAAATGGGGATTGCGGGGCATGCACTGTCCTGCTCGACGGCCTGCCCGTTAAGTCCTGCCTTAAACTTGCGCTTGAAGCCGTCGGTAAAAAGATAATTACAATCGAGGGACTAAAGGATACGGCTATTCAAAAGGCTTTTATGGAGGAGGGAGGCTTCCAGTGCGGGTACTGTACATCAGGGTTTCTAGTCAACGCTTATGCTCTTCTGGAAAAGCACCCGTCTTCCAAAAGCGGAGCCGACAGGGAATGGCTTGAAAGCAATCTTTGCCGCTGCACCGGATATGAAGGTATCAGTCGGGCCATTGATAAGGCGCGCGATATAATAAAAGAGTATAAATAGCCCGAATAAATTTGGACTTTGAATTAATATGCCCGGGGGGAGGGCTCCGACAATTACTGATCGCATCAGACTTGAAGAGATATTTGCCCGCTTTAATTTTACAGATTACCGCTGGATAGAAGCAACACAAATCGTAGTCGCCAACTGGGTGCGTTTTAAGTGTATCTTTGGCTGCAGCAGTTACGGAAAAAAGGGCACATGCCCTCCGCAGGTGCCGCCGGTTGAAGAATGCCGCTCTTTTTTTTCTGAGTACAGCGATGCGGTGATTTTTCATTTTACGAAGCAAGTCGACTCTCCTGAAGACCGCATTCCATGGAGCAGGGAAGTGAGCAAAGAACTGATCAGGCTCGAGAACGAGGTTTTCCGGTCGGGATATTACAAGGCGTTCATGCTATTTATGGACGAGTGCCGTTTTTGTGTGAACTGCGCCGGATCCCGAGAGGGTTGTATCAATAAAAGCGATGCCCGCCCGGGGCCTGAATCACTGGCTGTTGATGTTTTCTCCACGGTTCGCAGCGCGGGTTACCCGATCGAAGTCTTGAGCGATTACAATCAGGAAATGAACCGCTATGCTTTCCTGATGATCGAATAGAACTGCCCGCCAGATGCTATAATTGACGGGCAGCAACCATTAACTTATAATTGATATTGTTATTCTGCCGCAGGTGTGAATGTTCTTGCGGCAAGTTCTTTGTCAAGCATTAAAATGCCGTGACCTTTTTCTCCGACCCTTTGGACTTTACTTAAAAGCTTGTTCATACCGGCTTCTTCTTCTACCTGCTCGTCAATAAACCATTGCAGGAAGCTAATGCTGGGGTAGTGCTTCTCTTCCTGGGCAAGGCTCATCAAGTCATTAATCAGGCTCGTAACCAGCTTTTCATGCTCGAGGGCCAGGCTAAAGATTTCCTCAGCCGACTTAAAGTCGCGCTTCGGATCTTTGAAGCCTGTAATAACGGCTTCCCTGCCCTGATCATTGATAAAGCCGAAAAATTTCATGGCATGAAACCGTTCTTCTTCAGCTTGCACTATGAAGAAATTTGCGAACCCATCCAGATCTTCTTTCATGAAGTAGGCTGCCATTGCCAGGTAATAGTGGGCGGAATAAAATTCATGGGTAATCTGCTCATTTAACTTTGTTAATAAATTATCAGATATCATAATATACACCTCCTTGGTAGATTATATTACGGTTAGCGAATGTACGCAATAAAAGCGGGAATATATCTTTAAAGAATGTGCAGGCAAATGATTGCTCCGGCAATTGATTCGGTTCATGTGAATAGTTTTTCTATACTGTCTAGCAAGTATATTGCGTCTTTTAGTTGAGTGGCAAATTATACTCATTTCCGGCAGGATTTGCATAAACAGAAAGAGAATAACATCAGGTCTGTTTATGTCTATAAAAATCAATGAAGATTTGGCATCTAGAACCAGAATAAGCAGTAAAGGGAGTGATCGCGTGAAAGAACAATTAGATTCCGTGTTTGAGTCATACAGGGGTGATAAAAACGAGCTGATACCTGTCCTGCAGGATGTTCAGGAAGAGCTTGGTTATCTGCCCGATGAAGCGATGCAAGAAGTGTCCAGATTTGTCAGAGTGCCTGAAGCCAAGGTGTTCGGGGTAGCCACTTTTTATGCCCGGTTCCACCTCAAACCCCGGGGCGAACATATTATCCGCCTCTGCTGCGGTACTGCCTGCCACGTGCGGGGAGCCAGCAGGGTTGCCGATAAAGTAAAAGATCTCCTCAAGGTCGGCGTCGGCGAGACTACTGAAGATTTGAAATACACCTACGAAGAAGTAGCCTGTATCGGGGCCTGCGGCCTGGCGCCTGTGATGACCATTGATTCCAAAACCTTCGGTAAGCTTGATCCTGATAAAACCAAAAAAATCATTCAAAACTTTGGTGAAGAAGCAGAAGGGGGGCAGGCATAGGTGGAAAAGTTTATCGATCCCTGTTGTGAGGAATGTTTCAACAGTAAGGAGCAAAAATGTGATCAGTTTGTTGAGTGCTGCCTCGAAGGGCCGTTATGTCATGAAAGCGAGTCGTGCAGAACTGCGCGCGAAGCTATCGTGATCAAATATTCACACAGCTCAGCTTTCCGGGAAGGATAATTTAAGATCAATTCGCCAGCGAAAGGAGAGAAGACCAAAGTGTATGAAAGACAAATTTTGATCTGTGCCGGAACGGGCTGTATTTCGTCGGGCGCCCTTGATATACAGAGTGTCCTGGTCGATGAGCTCAAAAAGCACGGACTCGAGGATAAAGTGCGCATTATTATGTCCGGATGTCACGGCTTCTGTGAAAAAGGGCCGATTTTTATTGTTTATCCTGAAGATGTTTTCTACTGCGAAGTGCAGGCGGGCGATGTTCCGGAAATAGTTGAAGAATACCTGATCAAGGGAAATTTGATCGAGAGGCTCCTCTATAAGGATCCCGTAACCGAAGAGACTGTCATAAGTCACGATAAGATTATGTTCTATAATAAGCAGAAGCGGCTGGCACTGCGTAACTGCGGGGTGATTGACCCGGAGAATATCGATGAGTATATCATCCGCGGTGGCTATAAAGGACTTAAGAAGGCTCTGCAGATGGACCCGATGAAAGTGGTAGACGAAGTAAAAAGTTCGGGCCTGCGCGGCCGGGGTGGAGCAGGATTCCCCACGGGATTGAAATGGCAGTTTGGCCACGCCAGCCCCGGTGATAAAAAATATGTTGTCTGTAACGCCGACGAAGGAGACCCGGGGGCTTTCATGGACCGCAGTATCCTGGAAGGCGATCCCCATGCCGTTCTCGAAGGGATGATGATTGCCGGCAGGGCGATTAATGCTGATGAAGGCTATATCTATGTCCGCTCCGAATATCCCCTGGCTATCGACCGCCTGCGTACTGCTATAGCCCAGGCCGAAGAATACGGTATGCTCGGCGATAACATCCTGGGGTTGGGATTTAATTTTAAAATAAAAATCAAAGAGGGCGCAGGGGCTTTTGTCTGCGGTGAAGAGACCGCACTGCTGTCCTCGATCGAAGGTAAACGAGGCGTGCCCCGTCACCGCCCACCCTTTCCGGCCGTTAAAGGCCTCTGGGGCAAGCCGACAATTATTAACAATGTCGAAACCCTTGCCAATGTGCCCCTTATCCTGCGCAACGGGGCGGAGGAATTTGCTTCTGTTGGGACTGCAGGCAGCAAGGGGACCAAGGTCTTTGCCCTGACCGGCAAGGTGAATAATACCGGGTTGGTAGAGGTCCCCATGGGTATTTCAATCCGTGAAGTTGTTTTCGACATCGGCGGAGGGATCCGTTACGGCAAGAAGTTTAAAGCAGCCCAGATTGGCGGCCCATCCGGAGGATGTATTCCTGATGAACACCTTGACCTGCCGATTGATTTTGATTCCTTAACGGCAGCCGGGGCAATGATGGGTTCCGGGGGGTTGGTTGTTGTCGATGAAGATACCTGCATGGTTGATATGGCCCGCTACTTCTTGAACTTCACCAGGAAGGAATCATGCGGCCAGTGCATCCCCTGCCGCCTTGGCACTACCCAGATGTACGATATCCTTGAAGATATAACCGAGGGCCGGGGAAAACCCGAAGATCTAGCTATGCTTGAAGAGCTGGCCACGGCAGTTAAGAAAGCCTCTATGTGCGGCCTGGGGCAGACGGCCCCTAATCCAGTTCTGACGACCCTGCGTTATTTCCGCGATGAGTATGAAGCCCACGTCAATGAAAAACGCTGCCCGGCCCTCGTTTGTAAAGCGCTTTTGAAATACACTATCGATCCCGAGAAGTGCATCGGTTGCCAGCGCTGTATCAAGGCCTGTCCGGTTAATGCGATTACCGGGGAAAAGAAGCAGCCCCATGTTATCGATGAAGAAATATGCACCAGGTGTGCAGCCTGCTATGAAGCCTGCCCTAAGAAGGTTGGCGCTGTACAGGTCTTATCTGAAGGTATTGCCGATTTTAATGAAGCGGAAGTATGCGAGGAGGGTTCCAAATGTCAGAGCTAGTTACTCTAACCATAGACAACCGGGAGGTAAAAGCTGCTCCGGGCACCTCTGTTTTAAGGGCGGCCCTGGATAACGGCATCTACGTTCCTCACCTCTGCGATCACAAAGATCTCACTTCAGTGGGAGTCTGCAGAGTCTGCCTGGTAGAGATCGAGGGACGTCGTCCCACAGTTTCCTGCATGACCCCGGTCGAGGAAGGCATGGTAGTACATACCGCCAGTGAGGATCTGGATAAGACCCGCAAGATCAACCTGGAACTGCTTGTCCTCAATCACGATTACGATTGTCAGAACTGCGCTCAGAACAGCAAGTGTCAGCTGCAGGATCTGACCCGCTATATCGGTATCGATGAAGAGCGAATCAATGCCATGCGGGATCCCGATCTTTCCTGGGATCTCGATCAGTCCAACCCTTATTACCTGCGCGATATGAATAGATGTGTGCGCTGCGGTATCTGCGTGCGGACTTGTGAAGAAGTTCAGGGTGATGAATGCATCGACTTTGCTTTTCGCGGTATTGAGACAACCATCAGCGTACTTGGTGATAAAGAAATTCTCGATTCGACATGCACAACCTGCGGCGAGTGTGTTGTTCGCTGCCCGGTGGGAGCCCTTGTCCCCAGGAATGCAATAGAACCGACCTATGAAGTAGAAACGGTTTGTCCCTTCTGCGGCTGCGGCTGCGGTATTCTGGTTGGGGCCCGGGGCGATAAAATTGTTAGCTCCAGGGGTATCCCGGATTATCCTTCCAGTGGTGGCAGCCTCTGTGTTAAAGGCCGCTACGGGCTTGGATTCGTCAATTCCCCGGAACGGCTGACCACCCCGCTGATTCGCAAAGACGGTGAACTGGTTGAAGCAAGCTGGGAAGAAGCGCTTTCCCTGGTGGCCGAGAAGTTGGGGCAGTATAAAGGTGATCAGTTTGCCACCATTGCTTCAGCAAAATGCACAGTTGAAGATAACTATGTAATACAGAAATTTACCAGGGCCGTGATGGGAACTAACAACATCGATCACTGTGCCCGCCTCTGACACGCTCCCACTGTGGCCGGTCTGGCCATTACGCTGGGAAGCGGAGCGATGACTAACACCATTGCCGAGGTAGGAGATGCCGCCTGCATTATAGTAGCAGGCAGCAGCACCACCGATGCGCACCCGATCATCGGGTACCAGGTCAAAAAAGCGGTACGGCAGGGAGCGAAACTGATTGTGGTGAATCCACAGGAAGTGCCCCTGGTCCGTTTTTCCGATATCTTTCTTCAAATTAAGCCTGGCAGTGACGTAGCCCTGCTAATGGGTATGGCTAAAGTGATTGTCGAAGCAGGTCTCCATGACCGGGAATATATCGAAGAACGCTGTGAGAATTTTGAAGAGTTCAGGGAGTCCCTGAAAGAATATACCCCTGAATTTGTCAGCGATATTACCGGAGTGCCCTGGGATAAAATTACGGAAGCTGCGAAGATGTATGCCGAAAACAACCCGGCATCGATTCTATACTGCATGGGTATAACCCAGCATTCGCATGGCACGGACAACGTTATGGCCATCAGCAACCTGGGCCTGATCACCGGCAATATTGGCCGTGTTTCCGGCGGAGTTAACCCCCTGCGGGGCCAGAATAATGTCCAGGGCTCGTGCGATATGGGTTCACTGCCTAACGTTTACACCGGTTACCAGCAGGTTGCCAATACCGATGCCCGCCAGAAATTTGAAAAGGCCTGGGGAGTGCCTCTGAGCGGGGATCCCGGCCTTACTCACACCGAAATATTCGATGCCGCCTATACCGGGGAGATCAAGGCCCTTTACCTGGTTGGAGAAAACCCGGTCCTAACCGAGTCCAATGCCGCCCATGCCACGGAGGCGA
Organism: Syntrophomonadaceae bacterium; assembly: GCA_007119615.1. Taxonomy (GTDB): domain Bacteria; phylum Bacillota; class Dethiobacteria; order DTU022; family DTU022; genus SKPH01. The sequence goes on from SKPH01000034.1 coordinate 11,390, forward strand.
TGAAAAGGCTGGACTTTTTTGTCGTGCAGGATATTTTCCTGAATGAGACCGCCCAGCTTGCAGATGTGGTTTTACCGGCGGCCTCGCTGATGGAGAAAAACGGCACCACCGTCAATACGGAACGCCGGGTACAGCGAGTGCGGAAGGTGATCGAACCTGTTGGCGACGCAAAGCCTGACTGGTGGATCGTCAGTGCCATTGCCAACGAAATGGGGGCGGAAGGTTTCGCCTTTAACAGCGCTGAGGAAATCTTCAACGAAATTGCTTCGGTGACACCCAGTTACGCCGGAATCACCTACGAAAGGCTGGAGGAAGGCTCAATCCAGTGGCCCTGCCCGACTGAGGATCATCCAGGAACACCGATCTTACACACCGGGAAATTCAACACTCCATCAGGAAAGGGTAAGCTGATGGCGCTGGAGTACCGGCCTTCGGAAGAATGCTGCGACTTCGATTATCCGTTAATCCTGACCACGGAGCGCAACCTCTACCAGTATCATAGTACAATGACCCGTTATTCCGATGGGTTGGATTTGCTGAGCGGAGGAGAACATATCAAGATCAACCCGTCTGACGCAGAAAAGCTGGGCATCAATGATGGAGATTTGGTCGAGGTAAAATCGCGGCGCGGGGACTTGAAGGTTAAGGCAAAGATCACCCGGCGCAGCCAGGAAGGCGTGGTTTCACTTGGATTCCACTTTTCCGAATGCCCGACTAACCTGCTGACCAGCTCAGCCCTGGATCCATTGGCCAAAACCCCTGAAACAAAGGTTTGCGCGATAACTATCCAAAAAGCGTAAACTAGATAATTACAACAACCGGGGGCGTCTCCCTTAATGGGAAACGCCCCTTTTTCAACTTCCTTCCACCCCAATAAGTTAACAAAAGGTGTCAGACACCTTTTATTAACTTATTGAATATTTCGTTAATTCATCAGGAACAGGAACACAAATGGAATGGCAATATTAATGGACAGCAGGCGGCACAGATGGAGCATGGACACTTTTAGGGGATCGAGACCGTGCTTGATCGCCAGGGCAGTCATTACTGTAAAACCGCCCGGGGCTGCCGCAAGAAAACTGGTTGGAAAATCCCAACCTGTCAGCCGATAGATAATCCAGGCCACACCGAAGGAAGTCGCGAACATTATAGCAGTTGCGATCAAAATCGGTATCACAAATTCTGGATTCAACATGGTGTCGAAAGTATCCAGTGATATATTATCAGCTATGGCGATGCCGATGGCGACCAGGAGAAGATCGAGCAGACGTGGCGACAAACTGCTTACCGGTATTCCGGCGGCTGAGGCGGTGGCTACAAAAATGGTAGAGCCAACGAGAAGTCCGGCTGGAACCCCCAGAATTTCCAATAACAGCCCACCTGCCGTAGCAATAATCATGGTTACTAATATTCTAAACCATGATTCCCTAAATGCCCGTCCCATACGCCGAACTGTTTCCCGATTAATGTGAGTTTTAATCCGATCGGAGTAGGAGTATTTTCTGATTTGGGAACTTCCCTGTTCACAGTTCTCTGCTGCTTCTGAAGTGGTTTCGATGCCTTTTTCCAGTTTAACGTCCTGTCGATTCGCACTCTTTATTTTACGTCCTTCAATATATTTAAGCAGCACTGGAAAGAGAAGGACAGTTCCCAGCATCCGGATCATTTGCATGACAATAATTACCGCGACCCCTGCACCCGATGCCATGGCTATTACCGTTATTTCAGGGAGGCCGCCCATGCTTGCTGAGAGGATGGCTGTGTAAAGGTCCATCACTGAATAGCGAGCCAGGAAAAAGCCAATCACAAATGCAACCGACAGGGCCCAGGCAACAATAATAACTGCCGAAACAGCCATTGACTTGAGTTCGCGAATGGTATCCCGGTTCAGCATTGAGCCGATAAATATACCGATAATGATCTGGGCGACCGGGAACAGAAAATCGGGTGAAGTCGGAAGATCCATCTGGAGGGCGCGTAAAGTGCCGATTATTGCTACCGGACCAATCAACTCTGAAGCCGGAATCTGCGCCCTGGCCAGCAGAAACCAGCCGGCCAGTCCAAGCCCGAAAAGAAGTATTAGATCACTGAGAACCTGAATAAACATGACCTGATTATATCATTAAAACAATAACCTCCAAGGGTTGTTATTACTGCAG
>SKPH01000054.1 GCA_007119615.1 Syntrophomonadaceae bacterium
AGGCTAATAATTATCTTCTTTCTATTGGTCGGTTCCATGAATTTCAACTCCTGTCATGCTCACAATAAACATAAATTATAGGCCCTTCAATGGGAGCCTGATCACTATGATAACATAAAACATCAATCCTGTATTCAACGCCTGGGTTAAATCGGGAATAAGGGGCAGTTTAAACCAGGGGCTGTAAATTTGAATTTGAAAATGTTTGTCAGGGATTAGTCATGATCTCAAAATCTCAGGCTTCTGGTTTCCAACCTCCAACCCCTTAACTACAGCTTCTTACCTGAGACTAAAAGAGGCGATTGATTTAAGCTTCAAATCAATCGCCCCATGGTCTTGTAATCTGAGGGAATATAGGCTAGAAATAATTCATCGGGTTATAACGATAATCAGGATTGCCGCTGGGGTAGCTTCTAACCGGCGGCAGGCTGAATTCTCTGACTTCAAAATGGAGGTGGACACCTGTGCTGTATCCTGTGGTCCCGGCACGGCCAATCTGCTGCCCCATACCGACGATGTCACCTTTCTTAACAAGAAGACTGCTCATATGGGCATAGAGGGTAACCGTGCCCCCTCCGTGGTCTATCATGACGCAATTACCGTAACCGCCGTTCCAGCCGGCATAAATAACTTCACCGTCAGCGGCAGCTAAGATATAATTTGGCTTTCCACTGTAGGGGGCCATATCTACGCCCCCATGCCAGGCCTGAGAACCTCTGAAAGGATCCCTGCGCCATCCATAGCCGGAACTGATCCAGGTGGGAGACTCGATCGGGTAATGCAGAGCGCCTTCAACACCGGTAAACTGGCTCTGCGCCTCGGCTATCAATTGCCGGATCAGAGAATCAAGTTCCTGGGCTTCATCCTCAAGGTCCTGGATTGCCTTCAGGTTTAATTCAATTTCTTCCTTAAGCTCGACCAGGAGGATCTCCCGCTCGGCTGCAGCCTGCTCCATGCTGACTTCATTGATGGCAACCCGGTCGTGCATATTCTTTAGGTCGGCCCTCTTAGACTCCAACTCTTCTTTCCAGCCCTGAATTATTTCAGTCTCTTTCTGGATATTTTCAATAAGGGTCAGATCATTGGAAGCAATAATACTTAAGCTGTGGAGGCGGGTTAGAAAATCTGAAAAACTTTCAGAATAAAAAAGCACTTCAACGTAAGATATAAATCCATGTTGCTGAATTGCCCTCAGGCGGAGCTTTAAAAGACCTTCGTGGTAGTGCAGGCGCTCTTCAGCCTCTGCCAGTTCAGTTTCAGCTTCGGCGATTTCTTCCTCTACAAGGCCAATCTCCCGGGCAAGCTGCTCCCGTTCCCTGCGGAGTCTTTGAATCTCACCTTCAAGCTTCTCCAGTTCTTCCAGTAATTCAGATTCCCGGTTCAGGCGCTGTTCAAGAGCGCTTTTTTCATCCCGCTGTCTCTTTTCGAGCTCCTCCAGTTCCTGCTGTTTTTCTTCAATCTCTTCGGTTGTAATCGCAAAAACCGGTAGGATAAAAGCGGAAACCATAAAAAGAGCCAGCAGAAGAACTGTTATCCAAGCCTTTCTCCCTGTTAGCATAATCTCCGTCCTCCCTGAAATTTAGCCTTTTTCTCTCTCTATTTTTTTATTTACCTATACTTTTAAGAAACGGCCCATCGAAAAAGTGCTTCCCAGGATACCAAGCCCTGTGCCCAGCGGCACAAGATATGTCGCCAGTTCAATAATCACCGTTTGAGGCGGCAGCAGGTTCAGAAATACCAGATTATTAACGACAACCCATTCAACCGAATACTGGTAAAGGTAATATAAACCCGCAAGTGGTACAACCGCTCCGGCAAAACCCATCAGCAGGCCTTCAAGGACAAAAGGCCAGCGGATAAACCAGTTGGTGGCTCCCACATACTTCATGATAGAAATTTCCCGTTTCCGCATCATCACGGTCAGCTTAATTGTATGTGATATCAAAAATATCGCTGTTACTGACAAACCGGCCATCAGGGCCAGACCAACCATCTGTACTACTCCGGTTACGGCAAACAGGTTTTCTACATAACCCTGCCCGTAAAATACTGCCGACACACCGGGGTATGTTTCAAATTCCTCGGCCAGGGCCATTACAGCTTCGGGAACTACCGTTCTCACTTCATATGAGGCCAGCAGTGGATTCTCCAGGTTTGTATCGTAACCTTCGAGCATTCCTCCCAGCTGCCTCTGTAATCGGCGCATATGTTCTTCACTGGAGACATAACGGGCTTCTTCTACTCCCTGATGCGTTGAGAGTTTCCGGCCCAGTTCATCACGGGTCTGCTGGTTGGCAAATTCATCAATATAAACCACTATCTCAACCTGATCTTTTACTGTATCGGTGATGTGGCTGATATTTAAATTGACCAGCATAAATATACCTAGCATCAAAAGTGTTACAATAACTACCCCGGTAGAAGTTATACACATCCACCGGTTACGGTAAAGGCCTTTAACAGTTTCACCGATAATGTAGAAAAAACCGCTAATGAACATGGGTATAAATCCCCTTCTGCTCATCACCAACGAGTCTGCCGTTTTCCAGGTAAATAACCCGTTTTTTAAAGCGGTCGACGATCTCCCGGTTGTGGGTTGCAATAAGCACTGTTGTCCCACGCAGGTTGATGCTGCGCAGCAGGTTCATAATATCAAGCGTTGTTCCGGGATCGAGATTGCCGGTAGGTTCATCGGCAATGATCATCGCCGGACTGTTGGCGATGGCCCGGGCCAGACCAACCCTCTGCTGCTCGCCCCCGGAGAGATCGCAAACCCTTACATTAAATTTATCCTGCAGGCCAACCAGTCCCAGAACATGCGGCACTCTTTTCCGGATCTCTTTGCGCGAGGAACCGGTAACCATCATGGCAAATGCAACGTTGTCAAATGCCGACCGATCTTCCATCAACCTGAAATCCTGAAAGACCATCCCGATGTTGCGTCTCAAATAAGGCAGCCGACGCCGCGGTAAACGGGTCACATCACGGCCAAAAATTTTTAAACTGCCATCGGTCGGCCTCAATTCCCTGATAATCAGCTTCATCAGGGTCGATTTCCCTGCTCCGCTCGATCCGACAAAAAAAGCAAATTCACCGCGATCTATAGTAAAGCTTACATCTTCCAGGGCATAACGGCTACCCTTTTCATATTTCATGCACATGTTTTTTGCCTCGACCATGCAGTCAAACCTTCCTGTGCATAATAACATTATATTAACATAATATGGTTATTTCCTATCTTTCGACAAAGATCCTTAAGATCCTTCTACATATATTAATCTATTTTTACTTATTTTGCAAGTTGCCGGCTGTTTAGAAGCGGGAGCCGGTTAATTTAAGCCCTCAGTGCTGTTGCATTTTTTTAAACCCTTCGCCGTGAACCTCCGTTGCGTTACCAATGATCACAAAGGCTTCGGGATCTACTTCATAGATAATCGACTTCAGGAGAGCTGTTTGTTGCCGGGTTACCACGCAGAGCAATACCTCTTTTCCCTCGCCTGTATATCCCCCCTGCCCTTCAATCCTTGTCACACCGCGGCCAAGTTCATACAATAATTTTTCATTTATTTCAGCGCCGCGGCTGGTAATGATTATCGCTGATTTAGCCAGGCCGAGCCCTTCCAGGATTGCATCTATCACCTTAATGCTGACAAAAAGGGAAAGAGCGGCATACATGGCAGGTTCGCTGCCAAAGATAAAAACCGCCAGAAATAAAACCACCAGGTCGCTCCAAAGCAGAGCCTGGCCCGGGCTGATCCCGGAAGTTTTAGCCAGGATCAGAGACAGAAGGGCGCTGCCACCGGTAGAACTGCGAAAACGGAAAACCAGCCCAACCCCGATTCCCATGACTATACCACCGTAAACCGCTGCCAACAATAGATCATCGGTAGCGGGAGGCAGCATTGGCGCTGTTATCTCCACGGCAATAGAAAAAAGAAACGTGCCGATCAAACTTTGAATAATTACCCTTGTGCCTAAAACAAAGTAGCCGATGATGAACAGGGGAATGTTAAAAAGGATTATTGTCAGCCCTACCGGCATCCCTAAGATATGGTAAAGAAAAACGCTGAGACCGCTAACTCCACCGGGGGCAAGCATGTTGGGGACCATGAACATATTCATGCCGACTGCAAGAACTATTGATCCGGCCAGGATGCCGGCCAGATCAATAAGAATTACCTTCAGATCGCCTTTATTAAGGCTGGGCTTCTTTAATTTCATACTGCCTCCTACTTTTTGAGCGGTATCTTACCGCGCGCTTTCCAAACCAGGTATGCTTCAATAAATGGATCGAGCATACCGTTCATCACCGCGTCCACCTGGCCTGTCTCCACTCCGGTGCGGTGATCTTTAACCAGGGTGAAAGGGTGGAAGGTATAGGTTCGGATCTGGCTGCCCCAGGCGATTTCCCTTTGATGGCCGCGTTCAGCATTAATTTCTTCAGCCTGTTCCTGTCGGTTTAGTTCAGCCAGCCTGGCCTGCAGGACACGCATAGCCTGCTGACGGTTGCTATGTTGAGACCGGTCGCTCTGGCTGGTGGTCACAACACCGGTGGGGAGATGCGTAATGCGTACAGCCGAGTCGGTTTTATTTACATGCTGACCTCCCGCACCGCTGGCGCGGAAAGTATCTATCTTCAGATCATCAGGATTAATCACGAACTCTGATTCTTCAACCTCGGGGATGACATCAACAGACGCAAACGAAGTATGGCGGCGCCTTGAAGTGTCGAAGGGAGAAATCCGAATCATTCTATGGACTCCTTTTTCTGCTTGCAGGTAACCATAGGCGGCATGGCCGCGGATAATGACTGTAGCGCTTTTTATGCCGGCCTCGTCGTCTTGAAGGATATCGATGATCTCGACTTCATAACCTTTTTGTTCACTCCAGCGCAGGTACATACGCAGGAGCATTTCAGCCCAATCCTGTGACTCAAGGCCTCCTGCTCCGGGGTGCAGCGACACTATGGCATCGCAAAAATCATAATTGCCGCTTAAGAGAGTTGCAATCTCCATCTTGTCGAGGCGCTTCTTGATCTTTTCCAGAATTGAGCCTGTTTCATCGACCGCTTCTGCTTCATCCAGTTCATTTTCTTCAGCCAGCTCGATAAATACTCCGGCTTCTTCAATTAACTTTTCCAGCTCCTGCAGGGGGCGAACCTGCTCACGCAGCGATCCCTGCTTTTTCAGGTAATCCTGGGTCCGGGTGCTATCTTCCCACATTGAGGTATCGCTGGCTCCGGCTTCAATTTCCCGCAGCTCTTTCAGCTTCGCATCATATTCAAAGAGAAGCCCTCATTTCCTCGAATCTCTTCCGCTGAAGCTCCAGTTCTTCCCTGTAATCTTTCAGCATTTATACACCAGCCTTTTCTTAAAAGTTCAAACGGTTGCAGGGGTTCAGGACTGCAGCTTATTAACCCTGCCCTGCTTAATTTTACAATGATACAGCAATCCGGCTTAATAAAAATCAGGCTGAACGAATATCTGCCGGTTCGTTCATCCCGGCTTTTGACTGCTGACTTCTGAATGCTACTTTCCACAACACTTCTTATGCTTTTTCCCGCTACCGCACGGGCAAGGTTCATTCCGGCCAACTTTCTCGACCGTGACCGGCTCAGGCCTGGTGGGTTGAGCGGGCCCGGCCTGCCCGCCACGGGCTGCTGCGCCGCCGCCCACAGCTGCAATCCGGGGTTTCAGGCCGGTTGCCCCACTGGCGACCGATTCTCTCCGGGGTGCCGCGGTCACACGCACCTGGTAAATGGCCCGGACAACGTCAGCCTGGATCTGTTGGATCATATCTTCGAACATATCAAAGCTCTGTCTCTTGTATTCAACCAGAGGGTCTCTCTGGGCATAAGCCTGGGTGTGTATTTCATGACGCAGTTGGTGCATGGCATCGATAAAATGCATCCAGTGCCGATCCACAGTCCGCAGCAGGACCACCCGTTCAAGTTCACGCATTATTTCAGGGGTTAATTCTTCCTCACGTTTTTCATAAAAGGTTTTGGCCTCTTCGAGAAGCAGCTCCCGTACGTCGCCCGCTTCACTGTCGGTAAGATCCTCTATAGAAATTTGGCCCTGCCGCGCACAGATATTTTCCACCCGCTCCAACAGGGCCCGGGCACTTGCATCGTCAAGAAATCCCTGGTCGGCAGTATGTTCATGAACTAACCGGTCGACTATTTCCCCGACCATATCCAGAATCGGATCCTTCATGTTTTCGCCCTCCAGCACACGGCGGCGCTGGCTGTAAATTACTTCCCGCTGCTTGTTGAGCACATCATCGTAGTCAAGCAGGTTGCGGCGAATTTCAAAGTTGCGCGACTCGACTTTTTTCTGGGCATTCTCGATTCCCCTGCTGACCAGGGGGTGATCGATAGGCATATCTTCATCAATTCCGAACCGATCCATCAGCGAAGCAATATTATCGCCTCCAAACAGGCGCATCAGGTCATCTTCGAGAGAAACAAAGAACTGTGAAGACCCCGGATCGCCCTGGCGTCCGGAGCGGCCGCGCAGCTGGTTATCAATCCGGCGGCTCTCATGTCTTTCGGTGCCCAGCACATGAAGGCCGCCCGCAGCGACAACTTCTTCCCGCTGTTTTTGCGTCTCTTTAAGCGCTTGTTCAAAGAGCTCTGACCCACGCTTCTCCCACCGGAGCCGGGTCTCTTCATCAAGCTCACTTTCCATAACGGCAAATTCTTTCTCCAGCTTTTCCTTGACCAGGTAGTCCGGGTTGCCGCCGAGGATAATATCGGTGCCCCGCCCGGCCATATTGGTTGAAATAGTTACGGCCCCTTTTTGCCCGGCCTGGGCAATGATATAGGCTTCGCGGGTATGATTGACCGCATTTAAAACCTCATGGGCTATTTCCTGTCTTTTCAGAATCTTGCTAAGCATCTCTGATTTCTCAACGGAAACGGTACCGACCAGGACCGGCTGTCCCCTTCGCCGGCATTCGATAATTTCTTCCACCGCAGCCCTGAACTTAGCCTGATCGGTCTTGTAGATCAGATCCGGAAGCTCCTCGCGGATTAAAGGCTTATTTGTCGGAATAGCCACTACGTCCATTCCGTAAATTTTACGGAATTCTTCTTCCTCCGTCAAAGCTGTTCCGGTCATCCCGGCAATCTTGTCATACATCCTGAAGTAGTTCTGGAAAGTAATTGAAGCCACGGTACGGGTTGCTGCCTGGACTTCGACTCCTTCCTTGGCCTCGATTGCCTGGTGCAGACCGTCTGAATAACGGCGGCCCGGCATCAGTCGGCCGGTAAACTCATCGACAATAATAACCCTGCCATCCTGGACAACGTAATCGACATCACGCTCAAAGAGGGAGTAGGCTTTAATCAATTGATCAAAGTAGTGCCGGTGTTCGCCGGCAGATTCGTCTGCATGCTCATCTAAAGCATCATCGTCATCGGCATGACCCTTATCGAGCCGCAGCAGCTCCAGCAGCTGCGGATTAACCCGTTCCAGTTCGCGGTAACCTTTATCCTTTATATCAGCCAGTCTGGTCGCTTCATCAATGATATAAAAAAGTTCTTCATCGAAATGGTTCAGCCGTTTCTCTGTCATCAGGCGCTGCTTGGTCCGTTCGACCAGCTTTTCCATCCCCTGCTCCTTGATCATTTTCATAAACTTTTTATTCTTGGGAGCCCCGCGGCGGACCAGCAACAGCTTCTCCGCTGCTTCTTCCCGGTTTTCGGCATCGAGATCCCTGCGGGCGCCGTTCAACAGGTCGCTTACCAGCTTACCCTGTCTGCGAATCAGGTGTTCCACTTCATTTTTCCAGCGCCCATATTCTTCCTTTGCTTCAACTTTGCTGCTGATGATCAGCGGTGTTCTCGCTTCATCGATCAGAATGCTGTCAACCTCATCGACTATAGCATAATGCTGATTTCTCTGGACCATATCTTCTTTATAGATGACCATATTATCGCGCAGGTAATCAAAGCCGAGTTCGTTATTGGTGGCATAGACTATATCACGGCTGTACTCTTCGCGGCGCTGAGCAGACTCGATGCCCTGCACTACCAGCCCGACACTTAAACCCAAAAATTCATAAATTGGGCCCATCCAGTCCCGGTCCCGCCGGGCCAGGTAATCGTTTACGGTCACAATATGGACCCCTTTTCCGGTCAGGGCATTGAGGTAAGCCGGCAAGGTTGCAACCAGGGTTTTTCCTTCGCCCGTTTTCATTTCGGAAATGCGTCCCTGGTGAAGAACGATGGCTCCCATTATCTGGACATCGAACGGCCTCATCCCGGTTTTCCGCAAGGCTGCTTCCCTGGCCAGCGCAAAGGCTTCGGCCATGATTTCATCCAGGCTTTCACCCAGTTTCAGGCGTTCTTTGAATTGTTCAGTCTGTACCGGAAATTGATCGTCGGCAAGATCAGCGGCCCAGATCTCCAGTTCATTAACCTGGTCAACAATTTTTTCCAGGCGGCGGACCTCTTTTTCATTGGGGTCACCAAATAATTTTTGCATAAAAGCGGCCATAGAAAAGCTCCTTTCGAAATTCAGGAGTCAGGTATAAAGGTTAGGTATTCAGAATACAAGCATTAACGAATATGAAGGGCCTAGTTTCCCTAATCTCTGAGTATAATTCTACCACAGCTGTCATGTCTCAAACAAAGTTCTACAATTATAATACACTCGGATCAAGTTCACTGCAAAGGGCCCACAGGCTGCCGGAAACCAGAGAATGACCCCCCAAAACAACCGGAATAGGGCATTCTACCGCCGCCCGGGTGAACTCTCTCAACCAGGGTTGCTCAATCTCCTGCCACAGTCCGAGATCTGATAAAAAGCGTTCTCTGTCAGGGGGATCAATCCGGTAATGGTGAATCAAAACCCGGCTGTCGATAAACGCGCAGCGAGCTACCCGGCTCAGATAATTGAAAAACTGATCGAGCCCGGCGTGGTCAAGCAGCAGCCCAAGCAGTGAAATAACTTCCCCGGCCTCAATTCTGCCCAGTGACTTCATGCCCCGCTCTTCCGAAAAAACACGCAGGCGCAGCTTGAGAACAGCGTTGAGGTGTCCGATGATCGGCGCTCCGACCCGGCCGATCAGGACAACATCTTCGTATTCATCTGACAAGACTGCCTTTGCCTGTTCCAGTGTGCGGTAGTCGAGGTTTAAGCTTTCGATTGCAGCCTGTGTCCGCGATCCGGCAAATGGTCCCGCCCCGAGGATAAGGAGATCGGAGGGTGTGTCGATATCAAATAAAAGGCCAAGGGAATGGGGCATCAATTCCATTTCCAGGCCAAGTTGATCACGGAGCGCCAGGGCCAGGCTGTTGTCCGTAGCCGGCAATTCAGCATTATCAATATCCCCGGGAACAGTAAAAGCAATGATATCCGCCGACTGCGTATTGTTGGTATAAACTAACCGGTCCCGCTCAATAAGTTTCCGGCAGATCATATTTAACTCTTCAACCGTAATCAGGGGGCACCCGGCCCCATTCAGGCAGAGCACCCTGGTTAAGCCATGTGCACGGATAATTGCCTGCAGTTCTTTACCGTAATGAAATTCTTCAGGAGGCGTAAAATTGAGAGATACTTCCGCTCCCAGTCCGGCTGCCGGTTCAACCAGCTCCGGCCGGTTTGTATGCAGAAAAATCTTGTCGAGGCCGGAAACCCGGCCCATCTTTTCAAGGTTGTCCAACAAGGCCGCCTGGCGAACCAGAACCATGGCTTCTTCAACACGGCTCTTCGGTCCCGAGCCTTCAAAAACTACAGCAGTTACTCCTTTACTCATTGAGGTGAGCCTCTTTATTCCGGTTCAATCAGCCCGTAATTTCCATCTTTACGGCGGTAGACAACATTAATCGAGTCGCTGTCGGCATCGGCGAAGACAAAAAAGTTGTGCCCCAGCAGATCCATCTGGAGAATTGCTTCTTCTACAGTCATCGGCTTGAGGGAGAAGCGCTTGGTCCTCACGACCTGGGGAGCTTCTTCCTCTCCCTCCCGCTCCTCAGCTTCAATTGCCGCGTGTTTCTCACTAATAATACGCATCCCTCTCTGGCGCAGCGATTTATTCATACGCGTCTTATATTTTTTGATCTGACGCTCCAGTTTATCGACTACCATATCGATCGAGGCATACATATCTCCGGTAGACTCCTCTCCCCGGATAATCAATCCATTCAGGTTCATGGTGACTTCGACAATATGTTCGCCACGAAGAACGCTCAAAACTACCTGGGCATCGGCAGCCTGGTCAAAATGTTTGTCCAATTTGCCTAGTTTTTTTTGGGCATAATCGACAAGCGCCGGAGTGGCTTCAATATTTTTACCACGCACGTTAATTTCCATTTTAATGACCTCCTGCTGGTTAGTGTAGAAACTATATTACTACAAATAGTATTCCCCAGTCCAGTAATAAATTCCTTCCTTTTAATATTTACTGAGCACGGGGGTTGTAGGCAAGAACCGCACCGTAAACTTTTAGCCCGCAGCTTTGCAGTGCTGCAGCCGCTTCTTTGATTGTTGATCCTGTTGAATAGATATCATCAATTACCAGCACTTCTGAACCCTCCGGCAAAGGTGAGTTGCAGCTGAAAGCGCCGCGGACATTTTCAAGTCTCTCAGGCCGGGATAAAGCAGTCTGCGATAAAGTATCCCTGTTTTTAAAAAGAATACTCTGAACCGGCTTTCCGAGAACCTGCCCTGTATGATAGGCGATCAGCCTGCTTTGATTGAAGCCCCGCTCTTTTTCTCGGCGCACATGCAGAGGAACGGGCACTACCAGGTCCGGGTTGCAAAATTGATGCTCCAGAATTTCATACCCCAGCAGGCGGCCGAAGGGGCGGGCCAGGGTGCGGCGCCTGTGGTATTTTAAGCCATGCAGTAAAATACGCCACTGCTGCTCGTAACTGGAAAGAGCAAAGAGAGCCTGTAGCGGAATGCCGGCCCGGCAGCAGGAACATTCTCTGCGCTGCCGGTAAAATCTTTCACAACCGGGGCAAAACAGGCCGGCAGCCGTAAATTTTTTTTCACAGGGGCTGCATAGCGGACGCCCTGTGCCGGATGGCAGAATACTCCGGCAGTAAAGGCATCGGTCGGGAAAAATTAATTGCAGCAGGGGGTCGAACCACTGAGACATTAATCGCATTCCCCTAATCGCAGACGGGCATCCAACAAGCTGTAACGATCTTCAGCCCGGTTATTGCGGACAGCAATTGCCAGGGCTTTTTTGCTGCCGACCAGTACTGCCAGCTTACGGGCCCTGGTAATCCCGGTATAGAGCAGGTTCCGCTGCAGCAGCATATAATGCTGGGTCAGCACCGGCATTATGATTACCGGGTACTCGCTTCCCTGGCTTTTATGGACCGAAACGGCGTAGGAAAGAACAAGTTCGTCTAATTCAGTAAAATCATAAACTACAGGCCTGGGCTGGAGCAGATCGCGAAAAGTGACAACAAGCTCTGCTTCTTCCCTGTCGATAGCGGTAACCAGCCCAATATCGCCATTAAAAATTTCTTTTTGATAGTTATTGCGGATTTGCATTACCTTATCACCCAGGCGGAAGATTGTCCCTTTGTTTGCCGCTTCTACTTTATCCCTGGCCTGGGGGTTAAGCGCCTGCTGCAGCAGCAGGTTCAGGCGGTCTACCCCGGCCGCTGTTTTTCGCATCGGTGTAAGGACCTGAATGTCCAGCAGGGGATCAAACGGTCCGTAATTGGGGAGGCGTTCCCTGCACAGCTGAACAACCAGCCCGGCCGCATGCTCAGGATCCTCTTCATGAATAAAAAAGAAATCCTTGTTTTTTACATTAAGATATGGCATTTCACCCTGGTTTACGCGGTGGGCATTAACGATGATCATGCTTTCACGAGCCTGCCGGAAAATGTAACTGAGGCGAAAACAGGGAATATTTCCAGAGTTGATCAGGTCTTTGAGGACATTACCGGCTCCTACCGCAGGGAGCTGATCGACATCACCGACCATAATCAGGCGGCAGCCCGGGGGAAGGGCCTTGAGAAGGCTGTACATCAACATCAGATCAACCATTGAAGCTTCATCAATAATAACAATCCGGGCATCAAACGGGTTCTTTTCATTGCGCTGAAAACGGAACCCTTCGCCGTCGGTATAGGTGTATTCGAGTAAGCGGTGAATCGTGGAGGCTTCCTCCCCCGTTGCTTCAGTGACCCTTTTAGCCGCCCGTCCTGTCGGAGCGGCGAGCAGCACTTTCTGTTTGAGCAACTGGAAAATAGTGAGCAGGGTCTTAATTGTTGTAGTTTTTCCGGTACCTGGACCTCCGGTAACGACAAGAACTCCATTGTGCAAGGCATGTTCCAGTACCTCCAGCTGTTCATCCGTGAGGTGAGAGTTATCATGTTTCACTTTCCCGAGAGCCTGGGTTATTTCCAGATTGGAGTATTGTCTGGCAAGCCTGCTCAGATCCAGGACCATCCGGGCGGTGCCTTTTTCGGCCTGATAGAAGGGAGCATAATATACAGCTTCACCGGATTCCTGCTTTTCGCAGAATAGACGTTTTTGTCTAACCATTAAGCGGAGCTGTTCTTCCAGAAATTCTTCCGGCAGAACGCCGTCCGACACATCGAGCAGTTCTTTAATTCGCACAAAGAGAACTTCGCAGGGCAAATAGACGTGGCCCTGTTCGGCTGCCCTGCTGAGAGCATAAGTGATTGATGCCTGGATCCTTTCAGGAGCATCTTCAGGCAGTCCCAGCTGGCGGGCAATTTTATCGGCAGTCTTAAATCCGATTCCGAATATATCTTCAGCCATGCGGTAAGGGTTTTCCCGAACCTGCCTGATGGTATCTGAACCGTAACGGCGGAACAGACGCATTGCCTGGCCCACTCCCACTCCGTAGCCCTGGAGGAATACCAGGACATCCTGCACATCCCTGTACTGCCCGTAGCTCTTCAGAATTCCGGCTGCTTTTTTTGCCCCGATCCCTTCTATTTCCTGCAGGCGGTGCGGTTCATTTTCCATGATATCGAGAGTATCGAGACCGAAATGGCCAACTATTTTATCGGCAGTAACCGGTCCGATTCCTTTAATCAGCCCGGAGGACAGGTAGCGCTTCAACCCTTCCACAGTCGTCGGGATCAGGCGCTCCCAGTGATTTACAGCGAGCTGTTTACCGTAGCGGTTGTGAACCTGCCAGTCTCCACTAACCACCAGGCTTTCGCCTACCTGTATAGGCGGAAAATTACCGACTATAGTTACAGCTTTACCGTCGCGGCTGCGCAGAGTACCGACTAGATAAGAGTTTTCTTCACCGTAAAACCTGATTTTTTCCAGGGTTCCTTCAAGGCGCTCCAGCGGGCTTCCCTCCAATCTGACTCTTTCATCTTCCCAATTCTATCATAAATCGTCCGGTCATTCCCGGGGATAATTCATATTAGAGCTGAAACGTTGGCAGCTGAAACTTAGAAACACAAAACTTGAATTATTGGCGCCAACCAAAGCGATCCCTAATTTCTGAAATCTCTTATTCCAGCAGCATCCTTA
>SKPH01000033.1 GCA_007119615.1 Syntrophomonadaceae bacterium
GATGGCCAAAAATTTAGTAATCGTTGAATCACCGGCGAAAGCAAAAACAATTAACAAGTATCTCGGTAAAAAATATACCGTCAAGGCTTCGATGGGGCATGTCCGGGATCTGGTTAAAAGCAAGCTTGGCGTTGATGTTGAGAACGATTTTAAACCGCAATACGTAAATTCACGCGATAAAACGAAGGTAATTAAGGAGCTTAAAGAAGCGGCAAAGAAGAGTGATAATGTCATTCTTGCTCTCGACCCGGACCGTGAAGGCGAAGCGATTGCCTGGCACTTGCGCGAACTGCTCAAAAAAGATGTCGGCGGGGAAGATCGTTTTACCCGAGTAACTTATAATCAGATCACAAAACCTGCAATCGAGAAAGCTTTTAAAGAACAGGGCAGCCTGGATATGAATAAAGTAAATGCCCAGCAGGCGCGCCGTGTCCTTGACCGTTTGGTTGGATACCAGGTCAGCCCCTTGCTCTGGCGGCGGATCAGAGGTGGTTCGAGCGCCGGTCGGGTGCAAACGGTGGCCTTGCGCCTGGTGTGCGAACGGGAAAAAGAGATTCTTGCTTTTGTACCCGAGACGTACTGGGTTTTCGGAGCACGCGTAGCAAAAAGGGAAGATCCCAAAGATCCTTTTGAAATCAGGCTCCACAAAGTGGACGGTGAAAAAGGCGAAATTAAGGATCCGGAGCTGGCCGGGAAGTTGTTAAAGGATCTAGAGCAGTGCAGCCTTAAAGTTGAAACAATCAAGACCAAAGAGGTCAAGCGCCACCCGCAGCCGCCGTTTATTACTTCTACTCTACAGCAGGCTGCTTCCAATGCTTTCGGTTTCCAGCCGTACCGAACTATGTCCCTGGCCCAGAAATTATATGAAGGTGTTGACCTGGGCGGGGATGAGGGTCCGACCGGGCTGATTACCTATATGCGTACCGACTCGGTCTACCTGGCAAAAGAGTCGATCGACGAGACCCGCAGCGCTATTAGCAGCACCTACGGGGTGGAGTACCTTCCGGATAAACCGATCAATTACCGCAGTCGCAGTTCGGCGCAGGAAGCGCACGAAGCGATCAGGCCAACTGACGTTACCCGTACACCCGACTCCCTTCGCGGCCTGCTTGGCGATGCCGAGTTGAAACTTTACAGCCTGATCTGGAAGCGGACTGTGGCCTGCCAGATGGCCCCGGCCCGCATTGAACAGACTACAGTAGATATCGACACCGACAGCAAGGCGCATAAATACCTTTTTCGAGCAGGAGCTTCCAAAATTACTTTCCCTGGCTACATGGCTGCCTGGGGGCGTGGTGTAGGAGAGGAAGATGAGGAAAGCGAATCTTTTCTACCTCCTTTGGCGGAAGGAGAGTCTCTTGATGTCCTGGAATGGCTGCGCGAAGAGAAGGAGACCCAGCCCCCGAAGCGCTACAGTGAAGCAGCCCTGGTCAAGGCTCTCGAGGAAAATGGCGTCGGGCGGCCATCGACCTATGCCGCAATCATCTCAACCTTATATAACAGGGAATACATTGAACGCGAAAACCGCAGCCTGCGGCCCACGTCTGCCGGCATGGAAGTTAACGATTTCCTGGTTGAGCGTCTTTCCACCCTCTTCGAGGTTGATTTTACAGCCCGCATGGAAGAAGAACTCGATGATGTGGAAGAAGGCAAGGTTCACTGGACCGAAATGATGCGTAAGTTTTACGATCAACTGGAGAAGTGGATCGAGGAAGCAAAAAGGTTGAAAATTGATGGCGCTGAACTGGAAAACCTGCTCGAACTTGCCGCTGAAATAAAAACTTTTAATCCACCGGCCAAGGTCGGCAAAAAAACCTATAATGATGAAACCTTTATCCGTGAAATGCGCGAGGCGCTGGAAGAAGGCAAGGAGGTTACCGAGCGCCAGGTTTATCATCTGCGCAGGATTGTAGCCCGCTACATCGATCAGATAGATTCGCTTACCCCTGAAAAAGCCGAAGAACTGGGTCTGACAGAATGTATTATCGAGGAGACTGAAAATAACCGGCCGCCGGCTGAAACTACCTGGCTGAAACTGGGCATGCTTGAAGGAGTGGAATTTGAGCCCCAGCGCAAGGTTGGCAGGAGAGTTTTTGATGACGCGGCTTTTATTCAAAGCTTACGCGAACAGGCGGAGAGCGGAAGACGTCTCAGCGAAAAGCAGGAGGCTTACCTGGACCGTTTGGTTCAAAAATATGCTGCCCGGATTGATGATTTTGAAAAAAGAGCTGAAGAAGCGGGCCTTTCGAACGATATCGAGGAAGACCATGAAAGCGGCCCTTTACTGGAACTACTCGATCAGGTGAAAACTTTTAAAGAACCGACCGTACGCGGCAAGAGAACCTGGGACGATGCCGCATTTGCCGATTCTCTGCGCAAGCAGTATACGGCGCGTAAATCACTGACACCCCGCCAGCGTGCAGCCCTCAAAAAAGTGCTCGCCAGATACCACGAACAGATCCCGGAATATGCTGAAAAGCAGGCTGAACTCGATTTGCCCGCCCCGGGGGCAGCGTCCAAAGGCGGCAGAAGAAAAGCAAAAGTCAAGAAATAAGGAATCAAATGAATTCATTAGTAAGGGACGGAGTTATTGTCACTTCCCCAAACCGGGGATGGGGCAATAAAGACCGTCCCTGTTTATTTAAGCCCGTCAGTTGAAACTCGTAATAATCCCCGGGACTGGACCCGGGACTAAATATGACTTGCAGTCTCCAAGAAAAGAACATTCAAAAAAAGCAGGATTCAGTCAGATCACAGCGAATAAAATAACCCATCTGGTAGATTTTCATGACCCGGATCGCTTCATCTTCAGCCTGAGGTTTATAACTCACATCTGTATCAGCCAGTAGTCTATTTTCATTTTATTTCTACCAGATTCTCATACCCAACCTTGAATCGGAGGTGATAAATGAGCTTCTGACTTTAATTGAACTATAAACCTGGCAGATAAATTATCGTTTACCCGGTTTTTAAAATTCAAGTGAGGTGAAAAAAATGGCTGAACCTACCCTGGAAAAGAAACGCGTGAAAGAGCATCCATATGATCCTGATTATCCCGTTCAGCACGTTCCCCCGGATGCCAGGAAGTCCTTATTTTCGATTGCTGTTGTTCTTTTAGGGTTTACCTTTTTTTCCGGAACGATGCTTGCGGGAGCCAGCCTGGGTGCGGCATACCCATTCAGGGATCTGATCCTGGTCCTGCTGGCAGGAAATATAATACTGGGGCTATATGTTGCGACGCTGTCCAGCATAGCAGCTAAAACCGGCCTGACTACAGTCCTGCTCGCCCGTTACACACTCGGTAATTTCGGCGCGAAATGGGCCGATCTGCTGCTGGGCGGAACCCAGATCGGATGGTTTGGTGTAACTGTTGCCTTTATGGCCATACCTTTTGCCGCCATGTTAAATCTTCCCGATACAGCACTTCCGGTCATCATGGTTATCTGGGGTGTGCTGCACGGCGGCACGGCCTATTTCGGCTACAAGGGCATGGAAAAATTGAGTATTGTCAGCGTGCCCCTGCTGTTAATACTGGGCTTCTGGTCTATAGCCATTGCCCTGAGAGACGCGGGCGGGCTGTCGGAGATTATTGCAATTGCGCCTGTGGAAACGATGACTTTCGCTACTGCCCTGACAATTATAGTCGGAACTTTTGCCAGTGGAGGAACCCAGGCCCCTAACTGGGCCCGGTTTGCTAAAACTACAAAAGCTGCTTTTGTTGCCGGGTTACTGGCCTTTTTCC
>SKPH01000063.1 GCA_007119615.1 Syntrophomonadaceae bacterium
ATCTACAAACTCACCGTTTAATCCTAAACTCCAAAATTTACACTGATCGCAAGGCCCCTTTAACCGAAAAAAAATCTCCGGACAGAGACCTCTCCTTACCCTATTCAGTTTTCAAAGAACGTTTTTTGCTCGGATTTCAACTAAATGAGCACGACCTTCTAATTATAGCACGGATTAACATGCCTGTCAAACAATTATTTATGAATAATTTCCTGTTTCAGGTGACATATTATTCCCCCGAAAGCCGGGGTTTGAGGGTTGGGAAAAGGATGACATCGCGAATCGATGTGTTGTCAGTAAGCAGCATTACCAGGCGGTCGATACCGATACCAAGCCCTCCTGCCGGAGGCATTCCATATTCGAGAGCATTGATAAAATCCTCGTCCATGACGTGAGCTTCATCATCACCGGACTCCCGCTTGGTCAGCTGTTGTTCGAAGCGCTCGCGCTGGTCAATCGGATCATTTAGCTCCGTAAAAGCGTTGGCGATCTCCCAACCGCCAACAAATCCTTCAAATCTCAAAGTCAGGCGTGGATCTGATTCCATTTTTTTAGCCAGTGGAGATACTTCAATTGGAAAACCGGTTACAAATATTGGGGATAAAAGTTGCTCTTCGCAGCATTCTTCAAAGAATAGGTAAAGTATCTCTCCCCATGAGAGGCCCTTATCAAGCTCCAGTCCGGCTTTTCTCGCTGCATCAAAAGCTGCTTCATCATCAGGGATCAATGAAAAATCAACCCCTGAATATTTATGGACCGTATCGACCATCGTCTCCCTGGGCCATGGTGGAGTGAAGTCAATCTCTTTGCCCTGGAAATTGATTCTGGCTGTACCAAAAACTTTTTCAGCTATCTGGTAGATCAGATTTTCAGTTATTGCCATCATATCCTCATAGTCGGCATAATTCTGGTAGATTTCCAGGGATGTAAATTCCGGGTTGTGGATGCTCGAGATTCCTTCATTACGAAAAATACGCCCGATCTCATAAACTTTGTCCAAACCGCCCACCAGCAGCCTCTTCAAATGCAGCTCGGTAGCGATCCGCAGGTAAAGCTTCATATCCAGCGTATTATGATAGGTAACAAAAGGCCGGGCCAGCGCGCCTCCGGCAATAGTCTGCATGATCGGTGTCTCCACCTCAAGGAAGCCCCACTGGTTTAATATTTCACGCATGGTCGAAATTATTTTGCTGCGGTTTATAAAGGTTTCTCTTACTTCCTCGTTAACAATCAGGTCAACGTATCGCTGCCGGTACCGAAGTTCAACGTCTTTTAATCCATGCCACTTCTCGGGCAGGGGCCGCAGGGCTTTGGCCAGATAACTATAATCATTAACTTTTACCGTTACCTCGCCCCTCTGGGTTTTGAATACTTCACCCGTTACTCCAATAAAATCTCCGATATCAACCAGGTCAAAAAGTTCATATTTTTCCTGTCCAACCTGGTCAAGGCGGAGGTAAATCTGGATCTGCCCTCTATAGTCCTGCAGATGGGCAAAAGTTGCTTTGCCATGGGAACGGATGGTTATCAACCTGCCGGCAATCGTGACCTCTTTACCCTCAAGGCTGTCGAAACTACCGATTATATCGGCAGAGTAATGGGTGGCCTCAAATTTGCGTCCAAAAGGCTCGACTCCTTTGTTTCTTAATCCTTCAAGTTTGCGCCGTCGAACCTGTAGTAAATCGCTTTGTTCCTGCTCCATCAGTAAACCTCCGGTAAAGCTTAATTTATTGCTTCGATTTTATACTTAAAAGTACCTGCAGGAACTTTAACTTCAACCTGCTCACCTACGGCCAGGCCAATAATCGCCTTTCCTACCGGTGATTCGTTCGATATTTTATATTCTGTCGGATCGGCTTCAGCAGTACTTACAATCGTATATTCATAATCCTTGTTTAAATTGAGATCTTTTAATCTGACCCTTGAACCCAACGAAACATTACTGTCATCATTATCACTCTTTTCAAGCAAGCGGGCCCTTCTCAGCATCTTTTCCAGGGTAATAATCCTTCCTTCTACAAAAGCCTGCTCGTTTTTCGCATCTTCGTATTCCGAATTATCGGTAATATCGCCGTAAGAAATTGCTTCCTTGATGCGTCCGGCAATTTCTTTGCGCTTTACTGTTCTGAGATGATTTAGTTCGTTCTCAAGTTTTTCTAAACCGTCTTTAGTCAACAATAACTCATCATTATATGCTGTGTTATCCATATTACTACGCCTCCTTTGTTTAACAGATATTAGAATTGCAGCTCCCTAAGGTAATGAGCAGCATCCTGATTGGCTATGATCCAGGCTGTCAAAATAAAGAACGGCTCCACAACCCAACGAAGCCAATCAAGACAAAGATAGTGCCAAGCCAAACTTGGCACTTTTATTATTCATAGCTCAATTTTTGATTTATTATATGGCCTTAAAACAGTATTGTCAAGGAAAAACTACTGTAAATCAACAATTCTGGGGACAAGTTTCATTTCCTTGAGCAGATGATTGTACTGTTCTTCGGTCAACTCACCTTTACCCCCTGCCATACAGACCAGAAGCGCCTCCATAATGTTAGTTCCGAAAGAGCGGCCCTCCATCTCAGGTGTAGTCGTAATCAGTCGTTTCAGTTTGCGCTTTTTCAAAAATTCAACATCATCTCTGGTTACCGTATTAGTAATAATTGTTTTACCGGAAAGCTCTTCAGGCATATAGCGGTGAATGAAGTGAAAATCTCCGGCAATAATATCATTGTCATGAAAGTAACGGGGAAATTTCGGTTTGTTAATCGCCTGCTTGTCACCTGTGGGGTAAATCATTGTGAAGGGCAGCTGACCGACAATTGGGGCCAGGATCCGCGCAACAGCAGCCAGCGTTTTCAGCGAAGACAGGGGCAGGGGGAGCCCTAAGATAAAGGGCAGATCACCATAGGTCATACGGCAGCCGGCTTTTTCAAGAGCCTGGGCCATGCCGAGACGGTCCATTGCACTCATCAGCAGGACTTTCGGCTGTTCACTGAATAGGTCGGTATGTTCGGCAAGGTATTCAACAGAGCGGCGTTCAAGGGTGTTCTTAAGGCCGGAACCGTCAACTATCGGGGTTTGCTGAGCAGCCCTGACAATCCGCCTGGCATCCCTGATTTCATAACGGCGGTCAACAGCGTAAATATAGAGATCCATGCCGCCAAGACCGAAAGCATCTACCTTGCCGTCAAGCTCTTTGATTTTCTCAACCATCTTCTTCATGTTACCATCTGTGCCAATACGCTCGATTTTATACCGTTCACCCATGATTTCAACGGTTACCAGATGATCCCTCGATGGTGAACCGAGGCTAATCCCCACAATATGTTTCAATTTTTCATGTTCTCCCTTCACAGTTGGTTCAAAACCTGCTTCAGAGCTTCTTCAAAGCGTCCCGGCTCAAGCGGGCGGTCTTCCTCAATCGGTGTCGGACCAAGTTCAAGGAAAACAATCTGTATATCGAGCAGGGCTTCAGCCAGGTGGCGCCATTTTTCGGAAGTGATCATAATTAGCGTATCAAATTCCCGTAACCTGGCAATCAGTTCAAGCATTCGGTTAAAAAAATCAAGCGCCTGTTTATCACGAACCATCTCCCAACGCTCCTGATTATTGAGCAGCAGGTAAAAATCAATGCCGTATGATCGGCAAATCTCCCCTATTTCATCAGCGTTCGACAGCGGAAAACCGATAACTGCCACGCGGTTACCTTTGCGTATTTCACCAATCGATTCAAGACGGGAGATAAAACTGCGGTCAAGATTCAGGCGTTTAGAGGCTTCCTGCTGAGACAGCCCCGATTCCCGCAGTTCAAGAGCCCTTTCTACAAGGCGAACTGCCTTGTCGAGGCTGACCATTTTTTCACCGATTCTGAAAACACGTTCTGCTGGCATGGGCTGTTTTTCCCTTTCAGAATAGACTCACTTTTAATCGGAATAAGAAAAGTTTTGTGCACAAATTTGTGAGCGCTCTAATTTTAGCATTAAATATCCGGGGCTGCAATAAACCGTCACTGCTGATTAGCAGAAGCGGTGAAATCTCGGAGAATGGTTTCAGTTTCTTCAAAACTCTTAATCTGCACCAGCTGCTGCCGGATGGCAGCCGCTCCCGGCAGTCCTTTTAAATACCACGGGGCATGACGGCGCATTTCACGAGCGGCTGCAGGTTCTCCTTTCAATTCGCTGAGCAGAGAGAAGTGTTTTAAAACCATTTTGACTATTTGATCTGTTGAGGGTGGGTCGGGCAGCCGGCCCTCTCGAAGCCAGGCCAGGGTTGCCCCAAAAATCCAGGGGTTGCCGCGGGCAGCCCTACCGATCATCACTCCATCGCAGCCGCAAAAAGCGAACATAGCCTCTGCCGACTGCGGCGAGTCTACATCTCCATTACCGATTACCGGGATCGATAGGGTTTCTTTAACCTGCCTAATGATTTCCCAGTCGGCCTTACCGCTGTAACCCTGCTTAACGGTGCGGCCGTGAACAGTTACAGCCCTTATACCGGCAGCTTCCGCTCTCCTGGCAATGTCTGTCACGTTAATATTGCCGGCATCCCACCCCATGCGAAGTTTGACTGTAACCGGGCAGGATACTGCATTAACAACAGATTGTAAAATTTCACTGCATAGTCCAGGATCAAGCATCAGGGCGCCGCCCTCGCGGTTACCAGTTATCTTTCGGGTCGGGCAGCCCATATTGATATCGATAAAATCTGCACCGGCCTGTTCCAGATTTTGGGCAGCGGTGGCCATAATAAGGGGGTTTGAGCCAAAAAGCTGAAAACCGATCGGCCTTTCCTGATCGGTGAAGTAAAGCAGCGAACTGCTGCGACCACTGTTATTAAGAAGTCCCCTGGCACTGATCATCTCTGAATAAACCAGGCGGCAGCCCTGTTCCTTAGCCAGTACCCGGAAGGGATGATTGCTTATCCCTGCCATAGGAGCAAGGGCCAGGCCCGGCTGAACCTTAAGTGAACCTATTTCTAGTAACAAATCTGGCTTCTCTCCGTTTAACTACTTTGAAAATAATCCCCCCATACCCCGGGCTTCTTCAACCAGGATCTCTATATCAGGGGTTATTCGGGAAGCTGCCTCACTGGGGCCTTGTTTATGACAAATAGCGGCGGGCCAATTCCCTGAGAAATGCGGTTTTTAAGTGCAGGCTGGCTACGTCGATCCGTTCATTTTTCCCGTGCACTGTGGTCCTGGCCTGCTGATCAAAGCCTTTTGCCATGTGGCCTATACCGTAAGAAGGAATCCCCGCAGCACGTAAAAACTTTGAATCTGTTGATCCAGCTGAGATAACCGGAAGACATACAGCATCATTGCCGGCCAATTCAAGGGTAATTTCCTCCATCAACTTATAAAACGGCTCTTCCGAATTCGAAAATGTAGGAGCCTGATACTCATTAAATTCAATTTCAATCTCTTTACTGATAACCAGGCGTAGTTCCTTCTCCACATACTCCAGGTCCTGACCGGGTAAAATTCGGATATCAATATCTGCTTCACAGTAGTCAGGAACAATGTTGGTTTTAGTGCCACCTTTGATCAAATTCGGTGAAACGGTCATGCGGGTCATTGAGCGCAGCGCTTCTACAAAAGCCTTTTCCAGCGGCAGCTCCTCCAGTAAGCTGTCGACCTGATTGGGGCCAAGTTCGCTTACTCCGATCCGGCAAAGTCCGGCCAGGTTTCTAAGCAGTTTTTCCACTTCCGGCACGAGAACTACTTCTGCCCGATAGTTATGCAGTCTGCTCACCGCCTTAGCCATTTTTACGACAGCGTTATCGGCCAATGTGGGAATCGAACCATGTCCTGCTTTTCCATGGGCTTTCAATTTACACCAGGCAGTTCCTTTCTCACCGATCTGCAAAAAGTAGAGCATTTTTCCATTCAAGACAATCGGTTGATCGGCACCTTCGTTAAGAGCGTAATCAGCAATTACTTTATCCGGGAAGTTTTTAATCAGATAATCTGCCCCCAGCCTGCCGCCTTTTTCTTCATCAGCTGTCGCCGCGATAATCAATTCGCCCTTCAGGGGAACTTTTTCTTTAATTAACTGCAGGGCAGCTGAAACCTGCGCAGTCATTAAGTCCTTGCAATCAAGCGCGCCGCGACCGTGAACCACACCATTTTTTATCTTTCCGGAGAAAGGTTCAAAATCCCATCCGTCCCCAACCGGAACAACATCGGAGTGAGAGATAAAGAGCAGCTTTTTCGATCCGGTTCCGATCCGTAGAAGAAAGCTGCCCCGACCTTTTTCAGGCTCGATAATCTCGCCTTTTAGCCCTGCATCCTCAAACAACTTTTTCAGATACTGGGCAACAGCGGTTTCATTCCCCGGAGGGTTAGTGCTGTCAATCTGAATCAGATCGCTTAATATTTTTTCGGGTGAAGTAGACAAGTAGGCATCCTCCTTGCAAGAATTGTTTGTTAACCGGGTCCTAAATCACTTCTTCAACCAGGTGGCAGGAGGCATAGTGATCCGGGCCGACTTTTTTGAAGGCCGGAACCTTCTTGGGGCAGATTGCCACAGCTTTATGACAACGGGTATGGAATGGACAGCCCGATGGAGGGTTGGAAGGGCTGGGAACATCTCCCCGGAGAATAATCCGCTTTTTTTGAACCTCGGGGTTCATTGACGGCACCGCTGACAGCAGAGCCTGGGAATAAGGATGAAGGGGTGATGAATAAAATTCTTTTTTCGGAGCATCTTCTACTATCCGGCCAAGATACATCACTCCGACCCGGTTGGCGATATGCTTAACCACACTCAGGTCGTGAGAAATGAAAAGAAAGGTCAGTCCAAATTTTTCCTGTAAGTTTTCCAGCAGGTTAATAATCTGTGATTGGATTGACACATCAAGAGCAGAAATCGGTTCGTCGGCAACTATAAAATTCGGCTCAAGAACCAGGGCCCGTGCGATGCCGACTCTCTGTCTTTGGCCTCCTGAAAATTCATGAGGGTAACGACGATAGTGATAAGTATCAAGTCCGCATTCCTTTAGGATGGACTCGACCCGTTCACGGCGCAATTTGCCCTTTGCTATGCCGTGAACTTCGAGGGCCTCACCGATCGCTTCTCCGATAGTCATCCGCGGATTAAGCGAGCTGTACGGATCCTGAAAAATGATCTGCATCTCCTTACGAAGGTTACGCAGTTCTTCTTTTCCCATAGCAAGAACATCCTTGCCTTTAAACATTACGGAGCCTCCCGTAGGCTGCAGCATTTTCAAGATAGTCATACCGGCTGTAGATTTTCCACAACCCGACTCACCGACCAACCCATAAGTTTCACCGGGAAATATACGCAGATTAATTCCGTCGACTGCTTTAACATACCCTGAGATCCGGGAAAATACACCTGTTTTGATTGCAAAATATTTTTTTAATCCCTCAACTTCGAGAATTGCGCGGGGCGATTCCATCTATTCCACCCCCCTGGTTTTCTGATCCTGGTAGAGCCAACACCTTACCAGGTGTTCAGGTTTGGATTCCAGAAGATCAGGCATTTCACGACGGCAGACATCCATTACTTCCGGGCATCGGGGATTAAAAGGGCATCCCATAGGCATCTCCATTGGGTTAGGCACGGACCCGGGTATATATTCAAGGATATCCTTTTCTTCCTCCAGCTTCGGCTTTGACCTGATCAGCCCTGCGGTATAAGGATGTAACGGCTCATGAAAAAGGTCTGTGACATCTGCATCTTCAACAATTTTGCCTGAATACATGACCACAACATGCTGGGCCATCTCTGCAATCACCCCAAGGTCATGGGTTATAAATATAATCGATGTGTTAATACGTTCCTTCAATTCTTTCATCAGCTCCAGAATCTGGGCCTGGATTGTCACATCGAGAGCAGTGGTTGGTTCGTCTGCAATAAGCAGCTTTGGGTTGCAGGAAAGAGCCATCGCAATCATCGCCCTCTGGCGCATACCACCACTGAGTTGATGAGGATAATCGTTAATTATTTCTTTCGGGCGGGGAATCCCCACCAGTTCAAGCATCTTTGCCGCTTCGCTCCAGGCTGAATCACGATCAAGCCCCTGGTGCAAGCGGATTGCTTCACTAACCTGATCTCCAATTTTATATACGGGATTAAAAGAAGTCATCGGTTCCTGAAAAATCATGGCGATATCGTTTCCCCGGATCCGGCGCATTTTCTTCTCATCAAGGGTAAGCAGATCCTGATCATTTAAAAAGATCCTGCCGCCCTCAATTTTCCCGGGGGGGTACATGATCAGCCTCATGATGCTTAATGAAATCACGCTCTTCCCACAACCTGATTCACCGACCAGTCCAACTACTTCGCCGGGCTTAACATTAAAAGAGACACCATCGACTGCACGAATCACGGCATCGTCAGTATAAAATGTTGTCTTTAAATCTTCAACTCTGAGCAAATAATCCATCTTTACCCTACCTTTTTTATCCGTTGGCTCATAAATATTTTCGGTTAATCCGGAGCTATATTTTTCAAACCTAACTACTTGTGAAGCTACTTGTATTTTCTCGAACGCGGGTCTAGCGCATCCCTTAAACCGTCACCAAGGAGATTGAAACCAAGCACCATAAATAATATAGCCAGGCCGGGATAAGTCGTAAGGTGATGCGCCGTACGGATATACTGCCGTCCGTCGCTCAGCATCCTGCCCCATTCCGGGTCGGGCGGTTGAGCGCCAAGCCCGAGAAAACCAAGACCGGCGGCCCAGAGAATTGCAGTGGCTATCTGGAAAGTGGACTGGACGATAATCGGTCCCAGGCAGTTGGGCATAATATGGCGGATAATAATCCTTGCATCGCCTATTCCGAGCGCTTTTGCCGCTGCGACGTAGCCCTGTTCCTTGACAGAAAGGACTGAACCGCGCACCAGACGGGTATAAATAGGCACGGAGGCGATACCAACCGCAATCATAACATTTTCAATGCCAACCCCGAGTATAGCAACAACCACGATGGCGAGCAAAATACCCGGAAAAGCAATCAGTATGTCAATTACCCTCTGAATCAGGATATCAAATCTTCCGCCGTAATAACCGGAAAGGGCTCCAATGGGTACTCCGAGTAGCATACCAATTGTAACCGAAATAAGGCCGATGGCTAAAGAAATCCTCGAACCGTAGAGAATTCTGGTGAAATTATCCCGGCCAAGCCAGTCGTTACCTAAAATATGCTCCTCTGAAGGGAGGTCAAGGGCACGACCAAAATCTCTTTGGATTGGATCATGTTGAGTGATAAACGGAGCAAAAATCGCAATTAATAGAAAAATTACCAGCACTATCAGGCCGGCCATCGCCATCCTGTTTCGACGGAGATGTCTCCAAACCTGGCGAAGTTCCGTGTCTCTTTTTGGAGTCTGAAGCTTGCTGACAGCATCAACCTGACCCTTTTCATTAAACATAACGCTATTCCCCCTTCTTTGAGCCGTAACTAATCCGGGGATCAAGAAAGGCATAAATAATGTCGACAACCAGGTTAATCAACACAAAAAAAACTGCCAGTAGGAGTACAGCGCCCTGAACTACCGGGTAATCGCGGGCCAGGATCGAATCGACCATAAGACGGCCGATGCCAGGCCAGGAGAAAACAGTTTCAGTCAATACAGCTCCCCCGAGCAGAGTTCCAAATTGCAAACCCATCACTGTTACTACCGGTATCATGGCATTTTTTAAAGCATGCTTGTAAGTAACAACACTTTCAACCAGTCCTTTTGAACGGGCTGTAGTGATATAATCCTGACGTAAAACCTCAAGCATGCTCGATCTGGTAATCCGGGCGATTAACGCAGCAGTGGCCAGGCCAAGTGTCAGGGCCGGCAGGACAAGATGTTTCCAGGTGCCGATACCGCCCGAAGGCAGCCATCCCAGTTGGACTGAAAAGAGCAATTGAAACATTACCCCCAGCCAGAAAACCGGCGCCGCCACTCCTACCAGAGCAGCCAGCATGCTGGCATTATCAAACAGCGAATAGCGTTTTGTAGCAGAAATTATCCCCGCACTCATACCAATAATTGTAGCTATAACCATTGCCGTTGCGGCCAGGGTTATAGTGTTCGGAAAGCGCTGAAGCAGTTCAACTGTTACAGGTCTACGCGTAAAAGTAGAGCGCCCCAGATCGCCTTGAAGAAGGTTGGTCATGTAAACGTAATATTGCACATGCAGGCCTTCGTCAAGCAGAAGATCCCTGCGGACCTGTTCAATAAATTCCGGACTGGCCTGTACACCGGCAATAGCACGGGCGGGGTCTCCGGGTATTAATCTAATTATGGCAAAAACAAGAATTGAAACCCCGATTAAAACGGGAATCGCGAGCAATAGCCTTCTTAATATATATCCGTACAACGATTGTCAACTCCCGGACAACAACTGATGTTACATCCATAAAAGCTGAACAGCTATAATGTTCAAAATAAAAACATGCATATCAGTGAATTTAAATGAAGGGGCAGGGCGTCTGCAAACACAAAATCGTCCGATTCGCCCTGCCCTCGTAGTAATTACTGAACTACTTAACGAACAGAAGCAAGCAGATATTACTCAATATATGCATCCCAAGCCAGAATGTTCTCAAGCGGGTGATGAATAAGCCCGTGTACGTTGGAACGTACCGCGTTTACCTGTCCTTCGTTGTGCAGGTAAACCCATGGGGCATCATCCCAGATTAACTGGATTGCTTCAGCATAGAGCGCTTCACGGACAGCCGTGTCCGGAGTAACCCTGGCTTCATCAAGCAGGGCATCTACTTCATCGTTGGCATAATAAGATACGTTATTTCTTGGCGGCCACTGGGTTGAATGATGCAGAGCATAGAGACCATAGTCTGCATCAAGGGTTACTGTTCCCCAGCCAAGCATATACAGGTCATGTTCTGCCTGTTCCGGAGGAACGATAACGGTATCGAGATAGGTTCCCCAGTCATAGGTGGTTAGGCTGGCGTTAACACCAACTTCAGCAAACATAGCCTGAACAGCTTCAATCACTGTAGAGTCCTGCGGGTAACGACCGGTCGGATGGAAAAGCTCGATATCGAAACCATCCTCGAAGCCGGCTTCGGCCAGCAACTCCATAGCCAGTTCCGGGTTGTATTCATAGGGGCCAACCTGAGTGTAACCAAAAACGGCAGGGACAACAGGAGCGCTGGAAGGCGAACCTACACCCTGGAAAATCGTTGCGATGATCGCCTCTTTGTCCACTGCATGGTTTAAAGCCTGGCGGACCCTGACGTCATTAAACCGTTCATCCTCCAGATTAAAACCAATGTAGATCACCCGGACGCTATCTTCAAATACCACATCGATATCTGCTTCAGCCTCAAGACGATCGATTTCAGTGGGAGGAACAGCCATGATGGCATGAGCTTCTCCGGTTTCAAGCATGATTACACGGGATCCTGCCTCAGGAACAAAGACAAAGGTAACAGTTTCAAGCTCCGGGGCTCCACCCCAGTAATCTTCATTTCTTTCCATAACAATCCTTTCCCCACGATCCCAGGAAACAATCTTAAACGCACCTGTACCCACGGGAGCTTCCAGGACTTCATCTTCACCAAGTGCTCCCAGGGAAGCGGGGCTGTGCATACCGACAAAAGAGTGGGAGAGGTGAGAAATAATCGGCGCAAATTCCTGGTTCAAATGAAGCCTTAACGTATACTCGTCTATTACTTCGAATTCGTTTACCTCACCAAGCAGGAAAGCGTAAATAGCAGCAGTCTGACCTTCAAAATCACCGTAAGCCATGAAGCGATCAAGATTGTATTTTACAGCTTCAGCATTAAACGGTTCCCCATCATGGAAGGTGACTCCCTGACGCAGGCTAAGATCCCAGGCCAGGCCATCTTCGGTAGGTTCCCAGGATTCAGCCAGGGAAGGCTGCAGTGTACCGTCAACATCAAGGTAAATCAATGTCTCAATCATGTGTTCTGAGACGGTTGCGGCTGGAGCTGAGTTCATCAACAGCGAGTCGAGACTTTCAGGTTCTGCCCCGATAGCGATAACCAGATCCTGTTCAACATCAACCGGAACATCATTCGGATCGGGATCGGGATCAGGATCAGGAGTGACATCTTCTGCCGGGCACCCACTGACCAGCAGCCCCGTCAGCAACAATAAAACCAACAAACCAAATAACCATTTCTTCACTTTAAATACCCCCTTAATTATTTTCTCTGTCATACCAGGATGTCTGTAAAAACCAAAATAGTGAAAGCCATTTATCACCATCCTTACTTTAGTACTGAAAGTTATAATAATTCTTAATTGATTTTATTATTACATTGCAACAATTAATATTGCATTTATTATATCATAATTCCTGCCGGAAACGTCAATATATGAGCAATTATAACAAACTGTTCATTATTGAACCGGAAACCAACCTGCCGAACGAATTTCCCATTTGTCATAGCGGCCGCCCCACTGTTCAAACAGTTTGCGATCAGTGTAGCGGCCATATCAGGAAGGCCAGAAAACCTGGGTCAAAAGGTAGCCTTTTCATCAGCTCAGATTATGCGGGACATGAAAATATAATCTATCTTATCAACCAGATCAAAGATATGGCCGTAGAAAACTTTTATCGGATTACAGGCATCATCTACTGTTTCCTTAATACCGTCTTCAAAGAATTTTGCGTTATGTTGGCTTTGAAATAGTTGCTTCAGCGCCCAGCTTTTCAGGAAAGCTTCTCCTGCGAGGGTAAAAGTATAATATTCAGG
>SKPH01000028.1 GCA_007119615.1 Syntrophomonadaceae bacterium
CCGAAGACAAGACAGGTTTGAGCGAAGAGTGGACGGTCAGCGGGGAAGGTCCCGTAAACGTGATAGCGGACCAGACTGCACTTACAACCATCACCAACACATTCCTTGCAGATGATGTTCCGGCCACCGGCTCCTTAACGGTTACCAAGGTTGTCAGCGGCGACACCGCCGGTATCACACTGCCGCTCTTTAAAATCACCGTTACCGGACCGGAAGGGTTCACAGCCGCCAGGACATTTGCCGGCGGCGAATCATTCACCTGGCATAACCTGGTGCCCGGCACATATATAGTAACCGAAGACAAGACAGGTTTGAGCGAAGAGTGGACGGTCAGCGGGGAAGGTCCCGTAAACGTGATAGCAGACCAGACTGCACTAGCAACTATAACCAACACATTTCTTGCAGAAGAGGTCCCTGTCGGTTCCTTAAAGGTTACCAAGGTTGTCAGCGGCGACACCGCCGGTATTACGCTGCCGCTCTTTAAAATCACCGTTACCGGACCAGGAGGGTTCACGGCCACCAGGACATTCGTTCACGGAGAATCCTTTATCTGGGAAAACCTTGTCCCAGGTGTATACACTGTCACTGAAAACAAGGAAGGGTTGAGCAGTAGATGGACGGTCAGCGGGGAAGGTGCCGTAAGTGTGATAGCAGATCGGACTGCATTAACAACGATCAAAAATGAGTATAAAAAAGCTACACCCAAAACCGGTGGCCTGGTCCCATTAACGACCTACTCGGGATTAATTTTATTCGGAATAGGCTTATTGATGAAAGGGAAACGAAAATAGAACAGTTCTTGCAACCTGTGTGTATTAACAATAAAGATTTAACAAAGCAGCAATAATTGCTGAGTTATTGCGCTATCAATAACAACGGGGAGTGTTTATCTCTTCCCGTTGTTCCTTTAACTGCGTTGCCTAAATCAAATCCTGCCGTACACAACTTTAAGATGATGGGCACTGAACAAGTAATACACCATATACTTCTCCGCGCAGCTGAAACTGCCGAAGGTTAACCGGACTTTGATCAGCCCAAATACCGGCTCTACTGAGGTTGCCTGGACTTGTTTTAATGCTCCCAAGACCTGAACACGAATTTGAAAAAATAACCCCTCGATTTTACACAAGAGCGGGGCTTTAATCTTTATCCGTACACCATTATGTCCACTTGTAACTGAAATTTTTATATTGTTATATTTATCTTTTTAGTGTAGATTAGTTTTGCCACTGCTGCTACAGTAGTTTATTTTTAATGCCGGTCGATCATGTAAAAGGTGTTCGCATTTGATTAAAACCGCGGATAAAGGCTTAAACATTGGTTTATAGAGTTATTATATAATTGTAAGGGGGGTTGATAAAACAGTGCTAACAGTAGAAAAAATTAAGCAGAAGCTTGACCTTAAAAAGCTGCCTAAACCAGTGATGGTTATTGATTCGGAAACTATTCTCGATAGATTTAAAAAGTTAAATAATCTGATCGACGGAGTCGAACTTTTCTACTCGGTTAAAACCAATCCCCACCCTGAGATCCTGAAACTACTGAAGGAAGCCGGCTCTGGCTTTGAGATTTCCTCTGTGGAAGAATTAAGTCAAATTATAAGCATGGGAGTTCCCCGTGATAAAATTATCAGCGGCAACACCTTCAAAATGACGCAATTAATCGCTGAGGCCTACCGACACAAGATCAACTATTTCGCCTACGATTCAATAATGGAAGCTGATAAAATAGCTCAAAATGCCCCTGGATCAAACGTATATTTACGGGTTGTCGCAGCTGACGAGAGTAGTGAATGGCCGCTTTCGAAAAAATTCGGAGCTCCGGTTTCACAGGCCCTGGATCTATTAAAATATGCAATCGAAAAAAAACTTAACCCCAATGGGTTAACTTTCCACGTCGGCTCGCAGTGCCTAAACCCCCTGGGCTGGTCCAATGCCCTGGCAACGATGGCTGAAGTATATTTTTTGGCTAAGAAGAATAATATTAAACTTGAAGTTATAAATTTAGGTGGAGGGTTCCCCTCCCGACTGGCCAAGGATATTCCACAGTTTGATTCAATTAAAGCGAATATCAATAAAACCATCAACAAAACCTTTCCAAACGAACAATTAAAATATTATATTGAACCGGGAAGAGGGCTGGTCGGTGAAGCAGCAATCTTTGTAGCGAGCGTAGTTGCCGTTGCGCCAAGAGGGCCTGAAAACTGGTTGATTTTAGATGTTGGTGTCTATAACGGCTTGCTGGAAGCGGCGGCCGGTATTGAATATGAAATAGTCAGCGATAAACAGCTTAATGGATTGAATCACAAAGACAACTTAAGACCTTACAACATTGGCGGACCCACCTGCGACAGCTGGGACACAATTATCAAAGGTTATCCTTTACCTGAAGAACTGAATTGTGGTGACATCATCTATATCTTAAATACCGGGGCTTATACAAACTCCGAAGTCACCTGCTTTAATGGCTTCGGTCAGCCTGCGATATATATAATCTGAATAAAAATCATTATGCTATATTATTATTTAGAAGTTTTACTGCCTGCATAAATCACAATTTCCGTACAGCATAACTTTTAACGGTTCCATAAAGATTCAACAATACTTGATATGGAGAGTTAGTTAATTGACCATTGAAATATCACTTACCCTCGGCATACTGTTTATTGCTATTGTGCTGTTTGCCTCTGAAATGATCAGAGCAGACCTGGTAGCGCTGATGGTTCTGGTGACACTTGTTATTGTTCGACTGGTCACCCCCGAGGAAGGGATTTCCGGCTTCGCTAATCC
This sequence comes from Syntrophomonadaceae bacterium, assembly GCA_007119615.1. Taxonomy (GTDB): domain Bacteria; phylum Bacillota; class Dethiobacteria; order DTU022; family DTU022; genus SKPH01. Next base: position 2,790 of record SKPH01000028.1, read on the forward strand.
TGCCGTGGTTACAATCTGGGCTGTATTTATCCTTTCCGCCGGACTTTCCCGCACCGGTGTTGCTGCTATGCTCGGCAGAAAGGTTCTGCAGCTGGCCGGTCATGGGGAAAACCGCCTCCTTACGGTTTTAATAAGCAGTACTGCAATTCTGTCCGGTTTTATGAATAATATCGGAGTAGCCGCTATGTTTTTGCCGGTGACCCTGGATATTGCCCGCCGCACAAAGAGACCGGCTTCCCTCCTGCTCATGCCCATGGCCTACGGTTCTCTATTTGGCGGCATGCTCGTTCTTATCGGCACCGCATCCAACCTGGTGATCAGTAATTTCATACGGGAAGAGGGTTTACGCCCTTTAAGACTTTTTGATTTTACCCCGATCGGCGCTGTGATATTACTGGTAGCCCTGGTTTACATGGTTTTATTGGGCCGCCGTTTACTGCCGCGGCGGAATACCCCATCTGTCGATAACTTCCAAATACAGGGCGATTTCAAAAAACATTATGAACTTGAAGAACGCCTCGCTATTATCACCATTCCTGAAGAAAGTTTACTGGCCGGAAAGACGCTGGCTGAAAGCCGCTTCGGTAAAGCTCTCGGTTTAAATATTCTTAGCGTGATGCGCAAGGAAGGCGTTCTTCGGATTCCCGAGACTGATCTTGAACTTTTTCCGAAAGATCGCCTTCTAGTCCTGGGTCGGCTTGATACTTTAAATGAACTCTCAGGCAGGCCCGTAATCGTCCTCGATGATGAAGCCCCGGAAGCGGCTTCCCTGATTTCAGACGATGTGCGTCTTGTTGAACTGGAGATTACGGATGGATCGATTTTCAATGGAAAGACAATGGTTGAATTGGAAGCGAGGCAAACCCTGGGAATAAACCTCCTGGCTGTTCAGCATGAAGAATCATTGCACCGCACTTACCTGCGGGATATTATTTTCGAACCGGGAGATCGTATCCTGCTTCAGGGCCCCAAAGATCGCCTGGAGGCGCTCAGGCAAAAAGAAAATATCCGGTACCTTGACGCTGATCAAGCCGGTAAATACAGCCTCGAAGATCGTCTTCTCTATCTCCAGATACCCGAAGGCTCGCCGCTCGCCGGGAATACAATCAAAGAGTTGAATCTCCCGGCCGGATACGGTATTTCGGTCCTAAAGGTTATCCGCAATGAAGCAGAACAACTAATGCCCGACTCCGACACCACCCTGGAGGAAGATGATCTGCTCATTGTTGGAGGCCGGCCTGGTGATATTGAAACTTTGCGCGGTCATCAAACACTTCTGATTGACCGTAATCCTGACGTTGATCTCAGGAACCTCGAGACAGACACTTTATCTGTCGTTGAGGTAATCCTTTCACCCCATACCGCTTATTCCGGAAAGACATTACGTGAAATTAATTTCCGTGAGAAATACGGAGTATCGGTTCTGGCCATCTGGCGCGGCAATCGCTCCTACCGGACTAACCTCGCTGACATACCCCTGGAGTTTGGCGATGCCCTGTTGTGCTACGGAACCAGGGAAAAGTTCGAGGTACTGGCCCGTGACCAGGATTTTGTTGTGCTCAGGCTCGATCTTCAGGAAAAACTTCATGTAGAGAAAGCTCCATTATCAGGCCTGATTATGGCGGGTGTGCTGGCAGTAGTCCTGCTAAACTGGCTTCCGATATATATAGCTGCTATAGCAGGAGCATCGCTAATGATCCTTACCCGCTGTTTAACCCTGGAGGAAGCTTACCGCGCCATAGAGTGGAAAGCAGTTTTTCTTATTGCCGCAATGCTTCCCATGGGCCTGGCCATGCAGCAAACAGGTGCAGCGTTGATGTTCGCCGATGCAGTTATCAATGCCCTGGGACCTTATGGCCCAACAGCTATTCTTGCCGGAATCATGACCCTGACGCTGGTGATAAACCAGTTTATTCCCAGTGCAGTTAATGCCGTGGTAATGACGCCTATTGCTATTGCCACTGCTGCAGGCCTGGGAGTTTCTCCCTATCCTTTTGTAATGGGTATTGCCTATGCAGTAGCCGCCAGCTTCATGACCCCGGTCTCACATCCCGTCAATGTATTGGTAATGACCCCCGGTGGTTACCGCTTTGGAGATTATATTAAAAACGGTCTGCCACTTTCAATAATTGTTCTTGTTGTAAGTGTACTGCTGCTCCCCATAATTTTTCCATATTAACTGCCGCTGTTTAGTATTAACCATCTATAAAAACCACAATCACCATTATAGGATCTTAACAATTAAGCTGCTGTTTTTTGTATGCGATTGAAGCCGACGTGTAAGCTCTGTCATCCAAACCTGTTTGATCGATTTACAGGCTCCTTCAGCCTAAATAACTTCACTCTCCAATAAACCCACAGGGCATTAAAAGCAAGAAAAACAAGTAACAGCAGCCACATTGCTATTGGCCTGCCGTGATCCACATGAATAATTGAAATAATCAGGCCAAGAACAGCACCAAGTGACCATAGAATTTTAAGATTCAACATCCCGATATAGTTATCAATTGAAGATTTGTAACTTATTAGCGACTCAATCCCGATCGCAAATAAGGCTGCAGCCACCAACCTTGCCGAAACCGGATCGACTACCTGCCAGCCCAAGGTTCTAAGGAAGTAGTCCGGGATGATGATTAATGGAATCGCGAATAATATATCCACCATGAAGTGGATTAAAAACCACTTTCTCAGGGCTGGAGGCACCTCTTTGTTCGCCATGCTATAACTCCCCAAAATATATTTCATCTCTTAGGGGCAGGTTATTTACTCGGCAAGGAGCAGCTGTTCCAGGTCCAGAGGCTCCACCCGGGTGCCGTTTTTAAAAGCTCTCATATTGCCCCCGGAAATTTCATCGATTAAAACTATCTGACCACTTTCATCTATCCTGCCGAATTCAATTTTGATGTCATAGAGTTCGATATCTTTTTTGGCCAGTTCGTCTTTGATGATTCCGCAAATTCTCCTGGTTAGATCCTTGATTGTCCTGCACTCCTCCACGGAGAGTAGACCCAGCATCTCCAGGGCGTCTTCGGTGATGGGCGGGTCCTCGCGCTTGTCGTCTTTAAGAGTAAATTCGACGAAAGCATCCAACTTCTGGCCTTCTTCGGCGTACATACCGTAACGGCGTATAAAGCTTCCGACAGCCCTGTAGCGGCAGATTACCTCTACTCCGTTCCCGAAAGTTTTAGCCGGCTTGACCGTCATCGTTGCTTCTTCCAGGTTAGAGTCGATATAGTGGGTCGGGATGCCTTCTCTTTCCAGCAATTCGAAAAACAGCTTCGATATGCGCAGCCCGGCCTTTCCGGCCCCCTCTATGGATAAACCCACTTTATTGGCGCCCGGGTCAAAAACACCGCCTTCTCCGGTTACATCATCTTTAAACTTAAGCAGGTAACTGCCGTCTTCAAGAACGTAAACGTCCTTAGTCTTTCCTTCATAAACTAATTCCATCAGGTCGCACTCCTATCATTTATTTTTGGATAATATTTTGCCTGCTTTAACTTTCATTACCCGTAAAATTATAAAGCAAATTTAGATCTATTATTTCAACCTGGAATATAACCTTATTTCTTTAGATAAGAGCTTTAATCCTGCTTGTAATCATAAAATCATTACTACCGGTGCAAGTGCCCCGGGCGAGTTGCGATCAGTTCTTAAAGACCAAATAATTTTGACAGAAAAGAGTGCAATCGTGTAATATGAAGTAGTTAATCCAGCTATTTTACGGCTGTTGGCGAGTAAATAAATCGTTTAGATAAACTTTAGCTTGCAATTATATTTACGAGGCTGGAAGTGATTTTTTGCCTTACCGTAAAAGAATGTTCAAGCCGCGGGTGGTTCCACGCGCCTACTATGCACTGGTGCTGGTTGCCCTGCTCCTGCTGCTCGGTTTTTCCCTGGGCGGTTCTTTTTTAAGTGGAAGAAGCCTGGTTATTAATGAGGTTATGTCCAGCAACCGCAGTACAATTGAAGATGAAGACGGCGATTACCCGGACTGGTTTGAAATATATAACCCGGGCGATCATCCTGTATCGCTGGACGGATACTGGGTTACCAACGATTCTGATCAGCCTTATTTATGGAAATTTCCTGCGGTGACAATTGAACCCGGTAATTACCAGGTAGTTTTTGCTTCAGGAAAAGATCGCAGTGATCAAGAAAGCGGTTTCATCCACACCAACTTTACTCTCAGTGCAACTGGTAGCACGCTCTTGTTAATCAGTCCCGACGGCTCGGTTTTAGATAGAATTTCAACACCAGAGATGCTCTCGAATGTATCCTACGGCAGAACTACTGATAATATAAGGCAGTGGGCCTTTTACCTTGATGCAACCCCGGGACAAGCCAATGAAGCTGTTCCTCATGATCAGGTAACTGAGATGCCGCACGCTGAAGAACAAAGCATCCTGATCAACGAATTTATGACCTCGAACCAAACTTCGCTTCCTGATGATGACGGTGATCTATCCGATTGGATTGAGCTGTATAACCCGGGAAACGAACCTGTCGATTTAACCGGATACTGGCTTTCTGATAAAAGCGAGAATGCCTTTCGCTGGAGGTTTCCTGCTGTAACCATTGAACCAAAAGATTTTCTGGTTGTCTTTGCGTCAGGTAAAAACCGAAGTGACCCGGAAAGGAATTATCTTCACACCAACTTCAAACTAAATGACAGCAATGACACCCTGGTCCTTAGCTTACCGGACGGAGTAATTTTAGACATAAAAGAGATTAGAAATATGGAGCAGGATGTTTCTTACGGTCGTGATATTGATGAGCCTGAAAAGTGGCTCTACTATCCCCGTCCAACTCCGGGAGAGCCTAATTATACCCAGGGTTTCGAAAAGTTTAGCGGCTCTCCGGTACCCAACCTGCTGATTAGTGAAGTTATGGCCGTCAATACGGCAACTATTACCGACGAAGACGGCGAATATAGTGACTGGATCGAGATTTATAACCCCGAAGCTTATGCGGTAAACCTTGACGGCTACGGACTATCCGATAGAACAGAGAACCCTTATCGCTGGGAATTTCCTGCGGTTACGATAGAGCCCGGAGAGAGTTTTATGCTGTTTGCATCCGGAAAAGACCGCCGGGATCCTGAAAGTCCTTTTTTACATACAAATTTTAAAATCAAGGCTACAGGTGAAACCCTTGTCCTTTATCACCCTTCCGGAACCTTAATTGATTCCATGCCGACCGGTATGCTTACCCCCGACCTTTCGGCGGGTCGGCTAACCAACGGAGATGCACAGCGTTACTTTTTTCAGGCGCCCGCCCCGGGCAGCATTAATGAATCTACCGCTTTTAGTGGATACGCCCGGCAACCCGCAGTATCTCACCAGGGAGGCTTTTACGATGGCCCCTTCAACCTTGAATTCACAGCGCCTTCCTCTGACGCTGTTATCCGCTACACCCTGGACGGTTCTGAGCCCGACGCTGACTCGAATCTCTACAGCGAACCACTTCCTGTTGATCAGACCATAGTTGTCCGGGCCAGGACTTTTGAAGAAGGAAAGTTGCCGAGTCGCGTGGTTAACCGCTCTTATTTCATGGATACGGAGCACAATCTGACAGTGATTTCCGTGCTAACGGATCCCGCGGGTCTCTGGCACCCGGTACACGGCATATATGTTATGGGTAACAATGCTTCAAGCGTGTTCCCTTATTACGGGGCAAATTTTTGGAAGGATATGGAGAAACCAATTCATTTTGAGCTGTATGAGCCTGACGGAACTTTAGGCCTCGGTTTTGATGCCGGGATAAAAATTGGTGGACAATTCAGCCGCGCTATGGATCAGAAAATCTTCAACGTTTTCGCCCGCAATATTTACGGCCATAATGAAATTCGCTATCCCCTCTTTCCGGGTAAAGAACTGACCCACTTTAAAGCCCTTACCCTGCGCAGTTCAGGACAGGATGCTGTCTTCAGCAAAATCAGGGATATCATGATGACCAGTCTGCTCGAAGATACCGGCCTCGATTACCAGGACCACCGCCAGGCCGTTTTATACCTGAACGGAGAATATTGGGGGATCTACAATATCAGGGAACGGGCTAACCGTTATTTTGTAGCCCATAACCACGGCCTCGATCCCGACAGGATCGACCTTCTACAAGCCAACTGGATGGTCCGGGCCGGTTCTAATGAACACTACCTGGCCCTGCTCGACTTTGTGCGTAATAACGACCTTGCACTGGAAGAAAACTATGAATATGTCAGGACACAGATGGATGTTACAAACTATATTGATGCCCTGATCGCTCAAATATTTTATGCCCAAACCGACCAGGGTAACATCAGATACTGGCGGGAGCAAAGCCCCGATGGCAAGTGGCGCTGGTTAGTTTATGATCTAGACTGGTGCTTCTGGCCCGGCCATATTAACTATAATACCCTGGCAAGCATGACCAATCCGGCGGGAACCGGGATCGGCCAGAATATCAGTACGCTTTTAACAGTTAACCTGTTGGAAAACAAAGATTTTCGGGAAGAATTTATAGTGCGCTTCGCATACCACTTGAAACACACTTTCGAACCTGACCGGGTTATTGGCAGGATCGATGAGCTGGCGGCAAATATTGAGCCGGAGATGCCCCGGCACTTTGAACGTTGGGGCGGATCAGTCGATAGCTGGCACCGGGAAATTGAGAACCTGAGAGAATTCGCCAGGCAACGTCCGGCTATCGTGATCGAGCACATTCGCCAGAAATTCCAGCTTAGCGATGAAGAAATGAAGGTTTATTACGGGAGGTAATAATATGTGGCAACAAATAGTGGATTCTTTTTTTATTCCTGGAGAGCTAACTTTAAGCTTATTTACCGCCTTATTGATGGCCCTGATCTTATCTTTTTTTATTGCCAGTATCTACCGGAACACCCATCGCGGGATGAACTACGAGCCTGCATTTTTGACTACCCTGGTCTTAATTGCCCCCGTTGTAGCCCTGGTAATGTTTTTTATCCGCGGCGACCTGGTTCTATCCCTGGGTCTAATCGGTTCGCTCTCTATTATCCGCTTCCGGACCCCGATCAAGGATACGCGTGACATGGTTTACCTTTTCTGGGCTATAGTAGTCGGATTGGGGTGCGGCACGGAAAACTGGACCCTGGCCCTTCTCGCAACCATTTTTATTTCAGTTATCATCTTTCTGCTTTTTCTTTTTGAATACGGACGACCGAAACATTCTGACTTTGTGCTGGTTGTTTCCGGGCACAGTGAAAACTCCCCGGAAGAGGCAAACCAGCTGATCAAGAGTTACAGCGCCCGCTCGCGGGTCCGATCCCATGATATGGTTGACAATGGCTGGGAAATAGTCTATGAACTGCGCTTCACCGGGACCCAGGAAAAGAAAACTCAGCAGCTTATCAGATCGATAAAAGAGCTTGAAGGAGTTAACAAAGTATCTTTGCTGGCGCCGCAGCTTGCCCTGCCGATGTAAGAGGAGGATAATCCGGTTAATGATTTTGAAGAAAAACAGCACTGAAGTAATCCCCTGGCGGTTCGAATACAAATACAGACTTAACGTCTGGCAGTACTATCAACTCAAAAACGCGCTGACCCCGTACTTCAGGATGGACGATTTTACCAGAAAAACTCCGAGAGGGCGCTACCTGGTCCGCAGCCTTTATTTTGATAATGATCAGTTCCAGGCTTATTTCGAAAAAATTGAAGGTAATTTCGGCAGAATTAAGTGCCGTATTCGCACCTACACAACTTCAATTGAAAATACCCCTGTTCTGCGAGCCGAACTGAAAAACCGCTGGGGGGAATCGATCGAAAAATACAGCACCTTTATCACTCCTGGGGATTACCTGGGTTTTATGCACAATCGCCACTGGCCCGATCATAGCAATCCTGTCCTGGAGGAATTCGAAAGAATTTATTATTTAAGAGCTATGCGGCCCAAGGTACTGGTTGAATATTACAGGGAAGGATACGTGCCGCGGACTAACGGTGATCTGCGCATAACCCTTGATCACCATGTGCGCAGCTGCAGTACGGATACTCTCTTCCCGAAGACACAACTGTTCAAAGCACATCATAACAACATCGTTGTTTTAGAAATAAAATGCCGCCGCAAGCAGCCAGCCTGGTTAAGCCAGCTTGTGCGACAGCATAATCTGAAGTATATCGCAAACAGCAAATATGCACAGGGGGTTGAAGCTGTTTGCCCGGATCTGGTCAGCACATACTGACCCGCCATTTAGTGCAGCTCTTCATCGCCGCCTTCACGGGCAATGATATCCTGATAATCGTAGGTGAACTCAACCAGCTTTGTGGTCATGTAAATAGGTGAATCAAAACGCAAAGCCAGCGCAATAGCGTCGCTCGGCCTGGAATCAACAACGATAGTTTCTCCGTTATGCTGAAGATAAATTTCGGCATAGAAAGTACTTTCCCTGATATCGGTTATTACGATTTTTTCCAATGTGCCACCGAGATTCTCACATATCGACTTCAGCAAATCGTGGGTCAGGGGCCTCGGTGGTGATTCTCCTTGCAAAACAAGAGCTATCGCCTGTGCTTCAAGAGGGCCGATTGAAATTGGCAGTACTTTTTTTTCTTCGTCATCCATCAGCAAAACAAGAAAATTGCCGCCTTGATCTGCTGTAACTGTTTTGACCTCCATCTTGATCATTATTTTCAACACCTCTCAACTCACTTTTCTGTATTTTATCATAGATTATCGGAACATAAAACCGCTGCCGGGTTGATCTTATAACCCATTAGAGAAAAATTTATCTCCACGACTTAAACTTTAGCCCTAATAATGGACAAGCTTATGCTGCTGATTCATAATTTATTACTCTATTTTAATATATATATATTTTTCCTGGAAACTTAAAAATAGATTAAAAAATATGGATAATTGAATTGTTGCAATATTGACATGTAATTAAATTATCTATAGAATAGTCTTATAAGTTTTGATCATTCGGAAGGAGTGATACAGTGGAAAGCGTCTATAAGGTAGTTGAAATTATCGGGACCAGTGAAAAGTCCTGGGAAGCAGCAGCCAGGGTAGCTGTGAGCACAGCTTCAAAAACACTGCGCGATCTAAGAATTGCCGAGGTAAAGGAAATGGATATAAAGATTGAAAATGGCAGTCTAATTTTCAGGGTTAAAATGAATCTTTCGTTTAAATACCAGGATTAACATCAGACAGGATAAACTGGAAGAAGCTGAAATCGTAACTTACTCAGAAAGCGGTATCTTAGGAGATACCGCTTTGTTTATTGCCTCGGCAGTCTGATTTTGGGTTGCGTCCGGGTATATCCCTCCCCATAATTGCAGGAGCGGTTGATAAACCAATTCATGATCGCTCAAATCTTTAAACAGCACTAGATACTTATTATTTTAGTCAGGATTACTGAACATGACCGCCGGGAATCATATTATAATTGTTTTATTAGATATATATTATAATTTACAGCAATTATAATGCGTGCCAATTATTAAAAAGTTATAAAAAATTTGGTTGTGAAATATTGACCAAGCAGTTAAGTTTGTTATAATTAAGTGAAGTTTACTTTTAATCTGTTATTTCTGCTCCTGTTGTTGTATTTTTTATTGCATTAAATAGTTTGCATACTCTATAATATTATGTTTTTTAAAACAATCGCATACGGAAAAACTTAAATTCAAGTTATGATAATGGAGTTGATTTGAATTAACCTTTGTGAATTTGGCCTGCTGGTAAAAACTTTGCGAAATAGCTGTTTCGATTACAGCGGTAACCGGTGGACCAGGGAAAGTCTGAGTGAGGCGATCCATCTTACACCTAACCAGTTGGGCCGGCTTGAAAGAGGCGACAGGAAATATCTCGATAACCAGACCCTGCAACTCCTGGCTAAAGCTTTAAACCTTACAAACCTGGAACAAAAAGAGTTCATGGCTGCCGCAGTTGGCCTCCATGATGAAGTGCTATTTGACCAGGAAAAACCCGAAGATCAACTGGTTAACCTGGTCAGTATGATGGAACATTTACAGGTTCCTGCTTTCTCCATCGACCCCTATGGGGACATTCTGGCAGCCAACGCTTCGATGATAAATCTCTTAGTTATTCCTCCCGAGTTAATTGAATATGCCCGCTCCATACCAGCAGGCTTAAATCATATGAAATTTGTTTATGCTCCGGAATTTAGTTTCAGGGAAATGGTCGGTCCGCTGTGGCGGGAAGTGGCAGCCATTGAAATATTGCTATTTCGCCGTTCTACATTGCGCTACAGGCATACAGAGTATTTTAAATATATCTTTAAAGCCCTGATGAAAGAAAAGCAGTTTGACATCGATTGGTATGCAAGCCACAGGAATCCATATTACTGCGATTGGACCTACGAAGCTTTTAAATTTTACCATCCCCGTTACGGACCTTTAAACTACTTTGCCACAGAAACTATAATCAATACCCAAAGAGGCAATTTATACCTGATCATTTATAACCCTGCTGATGCCGAAACCTCAGCCATATTCAACAAGTTGAAGAAGCCTGACAAGAATCATGTCACAAGACTGGCAAGCTGGCCGGAGAAAGAATACGTTTAAATAAATAGCAATCCCACCGGTAACTTACCCGCATGTAACAGTTAAGCCAAAATGCCTGCCGGCACAAATATATTTTTACCGGAAATGATCAGTTTTGGGACAGTAGTTTCAGATCCAGCTTTGCTTGTTCAGTTGAGGTAAATGCCTGACAAAAACCAGCCGGTCAAAGCTCATTTTGTTTTGACAATTTAGATAAAAAAAAGTAAAATAACATTGAAATATATTACAAATATTATCGGTATTGTTTTATTATTTTTTCAACAGGAGGTTTGGGCAAAATGCAAATGTCAACGAAGGTACGCTACGCCTCAAGGGCAATGATCGAACTGGCACTGAATTACAAAGTTGAACCGGTCCAACTTAATGATATCGCCTCCAAACAGGGCATATCGGTGAAGTACCTGGAACAGATTATGGCTCCGCTGAGGGCAAGGGGAATCGTGCGAACACAGAAGGGAAGCCGCGGCGGGTACCACCTAGCTTTGAAACCCGAGAATATTACCCTTTGTGATATTGTGGAAAGCATCGAAGGTTCACTGGCCCCTGTTGCCTGTGTTGACAACGGCGACTCCTGTGAAAGGTCCGAGATGTGTGTAACCCGTTCGGTTTGGGTCAGAGTTAAAGATGCAATAACTAACGAGTTGAAGGCTAAAACACTGGCTGAACTGGCTGCTGAACAGGAAAGCCTGTATCATAAAGTTTAATTTTTTAGGTGAAAGTTTTAACAATCTAACAGATTGTGACCTTTCAAAAATTTTTAGCTGACGCCCGGGTGGGTGCGGTAGCCATCTTTGCTGAGGAGATCGACTGCCTGGCGCTGCTGATCTTCACTTTTAAACCCGAGACGGATACTACCCCCTGACAATTCCCTGACATGTAGAATTTCGATAGCATCGATATTGATGCCGGCATCGCCTAATAGGGTTGTCATCCGGCCGATCACACCGGGTGTATCACGTACAAGGACAATCACATCAAAGAGTTCGGGTAGTATACCTCGGCCGCGGTGTGGAATTGTGCGCCGGTAATCGCGGGCCTGGCGCAGGTATTCTTCCACGGCATCAGGATTTGGCTCGGTTAAATACTTTTCCAGGGAATCCAGGTTCGTTTTGAATCTTTTCAGCATGGCAAGCAGGGCCCAGCGATTACTGCTGAATATATCACGCCATACTGAAGGGCTGCCGAGAGCAATGCGGGTGCTGTCCCTGAAACCTCCCGCCGCCAGGGTGCGAACCAGCTCAATATCTTCTGTTCCCGCTACACTTTGCACCAGGGCTGCCGCCGTTATTTGCGGCAGATGGCTGACTGCTGCGGCAACCTGATCGTGTTTGAGTGGATCGAGACCGATCGTTTGAGCTCCCGCTTTTTCAAGCATTCGTGAAAGTCGGTCTACTAACGCAGCCGGTGTATTAGATCCGGGAGTAAGGACATAGAGAGCATTTTCGAGCAGGGCCGGATCGGCGCCCTTGATACCGCTTACTTCAGAGCCGGCCATAGGGTGGCCTCCGATAAAGTAGATATCTGCCGGCAGAATTGCTTCAGCCGCTTCCATAATCCATCCCTTGGTGCTTCCTACATCTGTGATCAATGTACCTTTGCTGAGCACAGGCAGGATTTCCTTAAACAATTCAATTGTACTTAAAACCGGCACGGCGAGGATAACCAGGTCAGCTTCTCTGACAGCATCAACTGCGGAAGCTGCGGTTTCATCGATTGCCCCACGTTCAAAAGCCTGCGCTGCGAAATCGGGATCGATATCATAGCCGATAATATTCTCTATAAGATTATTTTCGCGCAGGGCGATACCGAGGCTTCCTCCAATCAGGCCGGTACCGATCAGGGCAGCATTATGAAAGTAGAAACTTTGTTTAGATAAATCTTCCGACACTTGCAGCCACTCCTTTCAGCTCTTCCATTAAGTTCCGGAACTGGTCTGGGGTCAGGGATTGCGGCCCGTCGGAGACAGCCTCCTGTGGATTGGGATGGACTTCGATCATCAGGCCGTCTGATCCTGCTGCCAGCGCCGCCTTACTCATAGCCGGAACAAGTCCGGACAGGCCGGTACCATGACTCGGGTCAACGATGACCGGAAGATGGCTGAGTTGTTTGACCAGGGGAACAGCACTTAAATCGAGAGTGTTCCGGGTGTAGGGTTCAAAAGTGCGGATTCCTCTTTCGCAAAGGATTACGTCGTAATTACCTCCGCTTAAAATATATTCCGCCGCCATTAACCATTCCTCGATCGTTGCCGAGAGACCCCTCTTTAGCAGAACGGGCTTTCGGATCTTACCCAGTTCACGAAGCAGGTAGTAATTCTGCATATTTCGGGCTCCGACCTGAATAATATCGGCACATTCGGCCACCTCGTCAATTGTAAATTGGTCCATAACCTCAGTTACAATCAGCAGACCGGTTTTTGCGCGCACTTCATTCAGGAATTGAAGTCCCTGCTTCTCCAGACCCTGGAAACTGTACGGGGAAGTGCGCGGTTTGAAGGCCCCCGCCCGCAGGACTTTTGCCCCTGCAGCTTTTATCGCTTCTGCGGCCTGCAGCAGCTGATCCTCGTTTTCGATTGCGCAGGGACCGGCCATAACTATCACTTCATCTGTACCGACAGATGTGTTCCCAATATTTATAACTGTGTCTTCAGGATGGAATTCGCGTCCGGCCAGTTTAAAAGGCCGGGTGATAAATACCACCTGTTCTACTTCCGGCATCGCTTCCATGGCCTGGGCCGCCTCTTCGCGGCGCTGGCCGATTACCCCGATTACAGTCCTGTTTTCACCTGTAGAAAGGTGTACACCGTAACCCATTGTTTTTAGTTTATCAGTGATCTTGGTTACATCTTTTTGCGTTGCTCCCGGATTCATTACAACGATCATAGATTCGACCTCCTTACTTTCGAGCTAATTCGGGCTTCAGGCCCTTGCTCAAAAATTTGTATTTTTATTAGGAATTAATTGCGGGTCGGGCTTTTAATATGCGGAAAAGGTGGAAAATGATTTGCGCTTTTGGAAACGGCCGTGGCCCGGTTTACCGGTATACTTGTTGTTTTCGAAGATCAGGCTGCCCCGGGAATAGACTTTTTGCGGCACTCCTCTTCCTTTGAATCCTTCATACGGGTTGTAATCAACATTTTGGTACTGGCTGCTCTGGCTTATGGTAAATTCGGCTTCCGGATCGAAAATAATCAGATCTGCATCGCTGCCAACAGCGATGGTTCCTTTCTGCGGGTAGAGACCGAATAACCTGGCAGGAGCGGTGCTAACCAGGTCTACAAATTTATTGATACCGATTCGTCCGCCTTCCACTCCTTCTGCATAGAGCAGCTGGACTCTTGTTTCCACACCCGGAGCTCCATTAGGTATTTTGGTAAAATCGCTTTCACCCAAATCTTTTTGTCCCTTAAGATTGAAAGAGCAATGATCCGAGGCGACAACCTGCAGGCTGCCGGAAGCCAGTCCGCTCCAGAGGAAATCTTCATTACCTGCTTCCCTTAGCGGGGGTGACATAACATACTTGGCCCCGCCGAAATCAGGCTCGCTGTAGCGGTCTAGATCCAGGAAAAGATACTGGGGGCAGGTTTCAGCATAGACCGGCAATCCTCTAACCCGGGACTCGGCAACCCTTCCCAGCGCACCTGCATCGCTTAAGTGAACCACGTACCCGGGTGATTCACTCAGTTCGATCATTGTGATGAAGCGGTTTACAGCTTCTTCTTCAGCCTGCGGGGGACGGCTCAAGGCATGGTAGAGCGGTTCTACATGGCCCGCCGCCAGCATTTCCCTGGTCAACAGATCGATCACATCACCGTTCTCAGCGTGGACAAGAACCAGTCCTCCCGCATCACCAGACTGCTTTAGAACTTTAAGCAGGGTGGCATCATCAACCTGAAATACTCCTTTGTAGGCCATGAACAGCTTAAATGAAGGATAACCTTCCTCGACCAGCAAGGGAATTTCCGCCAGGACACTTTCGTTAAGATCAGTGACAGCCACGTGAAATCCATAGTCGATGGCGCACTTGCCTTCAGCCTTCTTATGCCAGTCTTCGAGCGCCTCCTGGAGGAATTTGCCAGGCGTCTGGAGTGCATAATCTACAATACAGGTTGTCCCTCCTGCGGCCGCTGCGATTGTGCCTGAAGTGAAATCATCGGCTGTTACAGTGCCTCCGAAGGGCATATCAAGGTGGGTATGGACATCTATTGCTCCCGGAAAAATCAGCATGCCCGAGGCATCTGTAATTTCGTCTGCGTCAACAGTGGTTTCAGCTTCCAGGGCAATGATTTTTTCATTCTCGATCAGGATATCGGCGCGGTAAATATCTGAAGCTGTGACGATGGTACCGTTTTTTATCAAGGTGCGCATTTGGAAATCCTCCTATTCTTATACTTTCATTCACCTCAACCACGTTATGGATCGATTATTTCACCGTAAGTTTCGGGGCGCCGATCGCGAAAGAACTGCCAGGTATTCCTGACTTCCCTGATCATGTCGAGATCAAGATCGCCTACTACCACTTCGTCATCGTCGCGGCTGCCTTCGGCTATAATCTGGCCCCGGGGGTTGCAGAGGTAGCTGCTGCCGTAAAAATGTCCCATGTTCCAGGGGGCTTCGGTGCCGACGCGATTGATGGCGGCAACAAAGTAGGCGTTGGCGACAGCGTGAGCCGGTTGCTCCAGCTTCCAAAGGTATTCCGATAAACCTGCTACCGTGGCGGAAGGGTTGAAAACAATTTCGGCGCCTTTGAGGCCAAGAATTCGGGGGCCTTCGGGGAAATGGCGGTCGTAGCAGATATAGACTCCGATTTTGGCAAAGGCGGTTTGGAAAACCGGGTGGCCGAGGTTGCCCGGTTTAAAATAATATTTTTCCCAGAAACCGGTGGCAGGAGATTTGCCGGCCTGGACGTGAGGTATGTGTATCTTGCGAAACTTGCCCAGGTATTCACCGCCGGCATCGATAACAGCAGCGGTATTATAGAATACTCCTGTTACATCTTCTTCATACAGCGGAACAATCATGACCATACCATACTTTCTGGCCTGTTCCTGCATCAATTTAGTCGTCGGCCCGTCAGGAATTTTTTCCGTTGAATCGTACCATTTTGTAACCTGTTCCGCGCAAAAATAGGGACCGGTGAAAATTTCCTGGAGACAGACGATCTGGGCTTTCTCTTCGGCGGCTTTTTCTATCATCTTTAAATGCTTTTCAATTGCTGTTTCCCTGTGTTTTGCGACCGGTTCATCACCATGCAGTTCGTGCCTGGCCTGGATTAGAGCTACCCTTACGTTTCTGCTCATCGAAAAGTCTCCTTTTGATCGTCTGAATTTGTGTTTTCGAATTTCCACCAACAGATGAATACGGGTTGAATATTAAACCCGGTTACATTTAACTGCTTATATCAAATCCTCATGTAAAAAAACCAGTTATTCTGTATTAAACTACGGCTGGTACGTTGATCAGCCTACAGTCGCCGCTGAGAGTAGTTTCTTGCCGGTCAGGCTTTCAACCTAAAGCAGAAGTTCGGCAATCTGAATTGAATTGGTCGCGGCGCCTTTACGGATGTTATCTGATACAACCCAGAGGTTTAGGCCATGCTTTACTGTATGGTCGGGACGGATACGGCCGACAAAGACAGCATCTTTACCATCTGCCTGTAGCGGTGTGGGATATTCGAGCATATCCGGATCATCTATTACTGTCACACCCGGGAAATTATCCAATAGCTTTCGGGCTTCGAGTTGAGACAATGCCTGATTCACCTCCAGGTTCAGAGCTATCGAGTGACAGTTTATAACCGGGACCCGGACTGTAGTTGCAGTTAAGGACAGACCGGGGAGGCCCATTATCTTCCTGGTCTCCCTGAGCATTTTGATTTCTTCCTTGCAGTAACCGTCTTCGAGGAATATATCTATCTGAGGTACAAGGTTAAAAGCAATCTGGTAGCTGCGTAGAGCGTCTTTATGGGGCATTCGTTCTGCAGTAACAGTAGTTCCCTCCAGGCAGGCACGGCTTTGCTCCTGCAGTTCTTCCACCGCCTCCCTGCCCGCTCCGGAGACAGCCTGGTAGGTCGAGGCAACTACACGTTTAAGAATTGAGGCGTCGTGCAGCGGCTTCAGGACCATAACCATCTGAATGGTTGAGCAATTCGGGTTGGCGATAATTCCCGTATGGTTGAAAACATCTTCAGGATTGACTTCAGGAACAACCAGGGGTACTCCTTCGTCCATGCGGAAGGCATTGCTGTTATCGATAACTACCGCTCCGCGCCTGGCTGCCTCAGGCCCAAGATCTTTTGCGATTCCTTCTCCTGCACTGAAAAAAGCAAAATCAATTCCGTCAAAAGACTGAGGTTTAGCTTCTTCTACAGTATATACTTTTGATCCGGCTTTTTGCTGAAGATCAGCAGAACGGGATGAAGCCAAAAGTTTAAGTCTATTGAATGGGAATTGACGTTCAATCAAAACATCAATCATTTTTTGTCCAACCATACCTGTTGCGCCCACAACTGCTACATTGTACTTTTTAACCACTACTTCTCCTCCTGATAGCCGGTTTGATCCCCGGGAAGGTTTTCCTCGCATTCGGGTTTATCCAACAGGAGCCCGGTTATAACCGGTTTGAATTTCGGATCGTCTTTTACTCTCCGATCCCATTTGCGGATTAAATAGAAGACCAAAACCATTAAAGCAACTCCCGCCCCGACAGCCTGCAGATCCTGACTGCCCTCAAGACCAAGGGTTCCTGCTATGTAGGGCCAGATAAAAATACCGGCAACCAGGCCAGCGAGGGGCACGATATAAAGCATGAAGGCCAGAAACAGCACCTGGCGGTCGTCCGATTCAATAACAACCCTCTGGCCTTCCTCGGCCTGAATGGGGTTATGGGCTTCAATTAATATGTTCCGTTTACTCGAACCACTGAGAATACCGCACCTGCCGCACTGGCCGCAGATCACGTGGCGCTGCAGATTAACTGCAGCAATATCCCCCCTGGTTTCAGTTACTATCCCGTATTGATCCACTTTATATCTCCTCCCACGAAGTTAAGTAAATCTTAGCATAACAGCGCAGTGCTAACAAGTAGATAAAGACTTAAGAAACAGCGTTCGGGATAGCAATAAAAATATTGCAACATTCAATAAGTTAAAAAAAGGTGTCTGACACCTTTTGTTAACTTATTGAATGTTTTGAAAAAGGGCGCTGCCCTGAGAAGGGAGCGCCCTGTAGTTGAATGACTTTTAAGTTATGGCCTGCGCCTTTAGGCGAAGGCTTCGGGTATTTCTTTTAAGACGGCGTAGCTGAATACGGGGCCGTCCTTGCACACGTACATACCGCCGGCATTACAGCGGCCGCATTTGCCGATACCGCATTTCATCCTGTTTTCCAGGGTGGTGTAGATCTGTTCATCGGAAAAGCCAAGTTTCTTCAGGTTCTCCAAAACAAAACGGATCATGATCGGCGGACCGCAGGTAATCGCAATCGTGTTTTCCGGAGAGGGGTTGAGGTCAAGCAACATCTGGGGAACAAAGCCAACGTTACCGCTCCAGTCTTCTTCTTCCACATCGATCGTCAGGTGGCAGGAAAGGTCGCTGCAACTTTCCATCTCTTCAAATTCTCCTTTGAAGCAGAGGTCACCTGAAGTGCGGGCACCATAGATCATGGTTAATCCTTCATACTGATCAAGATTTGCCCTGACATACTCTACTATGGGGCGCAGTGGCGCCTGGCCAATCCCTCCTCCGATGGTCAGGATCTTCTTACCCTGCCATTCATCGACCGGGAAACTGTTTCCATACGGGCCGCGCACCATCATCTTATCGCCCGGCTCCAGCTGATGCAAGGCCTGGGTTACCTTACCCATGCGCATGACGGAAAAGCGCAGGAATTTGCCTTCGGTCGGAGAGCAAGAGATCGATATCATGCTTTCACCTGCACCCAGAACGCCAATCATGGCGCACTGGCCCGGCTGGTGGCTCCAGTTTTCACGCACTTCCTGATCATCAAAGACTACTTTGAAGGTTTTGATACAGCGCTCACCGTAGGTTTCAAACCAGGTTTCTTCTACGGTTGCAGTGTGGGGGATATAGGGGTTGCCGTTGGTTTTCATAGCGCCTCCTCCACCTTCTTCAGAATTTCAACGATATCGATATTGACCGGGCAGAGGTTGATGCACCGCCCACATCCGACGCAAGCTATAACGTCAAACTTATCAACATAGTAACTGTATTTATGGCTGATCCGGTTCCGGGTCCTTTCCCGGCGGGTAGGTCGGGGATTGTGTCCCGAGGTGTGCAGAGTATATTCTCCGAACATACAAGAATCCCACATCCGGCAGCGTCTGGATTCAAAACCTTCCGTTTCGTCCTGGATGTCAAAGCAGTGGCAGGTCGGACAGAGATAGGTACAGGTTCCACAGCCAAGGCATGATGCCGAAACGTTTTGCCAGAGAGGGTCTTCCCAAAGCCCCGGCAGTCCTTCGGGCACCCCTTCGGTTTTGACTTCACGCTTGATCTTTTTCTCTGCTTCAAGAACTAGCTTCTCTTTTTCCTTAACTGCGTCACTGTCTGCTTTCTCGAGCAGGTCACCAGCCGATTCAAGCAGAGTTTCGCCTTTTTCAGTGAGAGCTTCGAGCAGGTAATTATCGCCGAGGTCGACCATCAGGAGGTCGAGTCCTTCAGTAGATGCGGGCCCGCCGCCGACCGAAGTGCAGAAGCAATTCAGTCCGGGATCGCTGCAGGCCAGTCCCACTACTGTAACCAGTTCGCGCCGCTTAACATAATAAGGATCGTCAATGTCCCATCTAAATAGTTTCTCTACAATGGTCATGGCCCGCGCGTCGCATGGGCGCACACCGAGAAGTACGGTTTCGTCCTCGAGCTGAGGCTCTTCCATTTCTTCTGCGCCCAGCTGAAAGCGGTACATCGTTTCGGTTTGTGGAAAGAGCGCCTCCTTGGGCGGAACCCTTGTATTATTAAAGTCGAGGGCAGGTGTTTCACCTTCAGTTACCGGGGCAAAGCGCATCGCATCACCATCAGCCCCGGGAGCCCATAGCTTTTTACCGGCCAACTTTTCAACAAACTCAGGCCACTTTTCTTTTTTCAACAGCATCGCTGACATATCACCCACCTCTACAGTATGAAGTCCTCAGGATCATCAGGCTTAAAGCTGGCCTGGAACGGTTCGGCCTCGGGATCAACCCCGGGCTCGAAACCGTATTTATCCCGCACTTCCCGGGCCAGTTTGCGATTTAACCTGCCCAAAGGAATATTAGCCGGGCATACCCGCTCGCACTCACCGCATTCGATGCAGCGGCCGGCGAGATGAAAAGCCCGGGCTATGTTGAAAGCCGTATTTTCGGAAAAGTTTACCGCACGGTTAACCCAGGTCGGGTTGAGACGATCAAGGATACAATCCTGGCAGTAGCAAAGGGGGCAAACATTACGGCAGCTGTAGCAGCGCACACATTTAGCGAACTGCTCCTCCCAGTAGGCTGCGCGCTCGTCGACATCCCTGTTTTCGATCTCTGCTACACCTTCATCTTCCACCAGCTCCCGGGTTTCTACCGGCTCACCCAGCATAACATCGCTGATAACCGGATTTGGATAGCGGCAAAGACGGCATTTCTCAGCCAGCAGTTCATCCCTGCTTATTTCGATTTCTTCTTCACCGCGAACCAGAAGAAACCCGTCTTCAGTCCATTTTATTTCCACAGTTTCTTCCGTTTCGGGATATTTTTCAGCCAGCAGTTCAGGATCAACAACTCCCGGACAGGGGCACCCGATCACTACAACTTCTTCCCGGCCTATGCCCTTTTCTACCAGAAGTTGAGCTACCGCTCTGCTGTCGCATCCTTTAACCATAACGGCGACTTTGCGATCGTCCGCTTCCTGGCCGCGTGGAACCGGCAGTTTTTCTACCAGTGTCAGATAAGTAGCCAGGTTGGCGGTGCAGAGGGGTGAAAAGATCAACTCTGCAGCGCCGGCGGCATCTTCAATAAAACCGGGGGCAACCCGGTAACCGTAGGAACCCTTTTTCCAACCGATAACGTATTTAACGTCCTCACGGTCCGCTACCTCCGCTGCGGTTTTTTGTAATTGTTCCAGTTCCATCTCTATAAACCCCTCCTACCAGTCGATCTGACGACGCCTGAAACCTTCAAACGGACCGGCTTCTCGTGCATCTTCAACGGTTTTTTCCACTACTTCTTTCCATTTATGTCCCTCGGAAGCAGATACCCAGCTCATATGAAAACGTCTGGGATCAACACCGATAAATTCCATCAGATCTTTAAGCATGCCCAGGCGGCGCCTGGCATAGTAGTTGCCTTCCATGTAGTGGCAGTCCCCGGGATGGCATCCTGAAACGAGCACTCCGTCCGCGCCCTGCTGCAGAGCGTTCATCACATAGAGAGGATTTACCCGCCCGGAACACATAACCCGGATAATCTGGAGATTGGCCGGGTAGCGCTCCCTGCTTGTTCCGGCCAAATCGGCTCCGGCGTAGGAACACCAGTTGCAAAGGAAAGCTACAATGTTTGGTTCAAAGGTTGCACTCATTTTAAGACCCCCAATGCGGCAATCTGCGGTAAGATCTGGCGATCACGGAAAGATTTCGGTTGAATCGAATCTGACAGGCAGGCGGCCGAACATGAGCCGCAGCCTTTGCAGAGGGCCTCATTGACCCTGGCAACTTCCACCTCGTGTCCGAAGCGGTTAACGGTAACCATTTCAATAGCCGTATAGGGGCAGATGCTGACACAGAAACTGCAGCCCCTGCAGGTTGCCTCATTTACCGATGCAACCTGGGCGCCGATGGTCACCTTGCCGCGGGCCAGCGGGATCATTGCCGACGAAGCGGCACCCTTGGCCTGGGCCACCGTATCGGGAATATCTTTCGGGCCCTGGCAGCATCCGGCCAGGAAAACACCCTCTGTAGCCGTATCGACAGGCCGCAGTTTCGGGTGCGCTTCCAGGAAGAAGCGATCGGGCGACTGCGACAGCCGCAGCAGATCCATAACCTCGCGCATATCAGCGCGAGGCTCCAGGCCAACCCCCAAAACTACCAGATCGACTTCGTCTTCCAGCGGCGTGGCTGTCAGGGTGTCTTCAACCTTGACTACAAGCTTGTCACCACGCTTAAAGATTTCGGATGGGTTTCCACGGATGTAGCGGACGTTTTCACGGCGGACCCGATCGTAAAACTCTTCGAAGCCCTTGCCGAAGGCCCGGACATCCATGTAGTATACCCTGATGTTAGCATCAGGCATTTTATCCCTGAGCAAGTGAGCCTGCTTGGCCACATACATACAGCAAACCCTTGAGCAGTATTCGTTACCGACACTTTTATCCCGGGAGCCGACGCACTTTATAAAAGCAATCTCTTTCGGTTCGATTTCTTCTTTACCGTTAAAGATCTTCACTTTTCCGCCGGTCGGACCCGATGCGGAAACAAGCCTTTCCATCTCCATACCGGTGATCACGTTGGGATAGTCGGCATAGCCGTATTCAGGTTTGCGCGAAGCATCGAAAGTATCAAATCCGGTCGCCACGATAACCGCACCGACTTTAAATTCAACCATTTCATCCTGCTGCTCAAAATTGATTGCTTCAGCTCCGCAAACTTCCTGGCATTTGGGGTTTTTACCGCATTTGCCCTTGCTGAGGAAAAGGCAGTTTTCGGCGTCAATGGTATACTTGGCCGGAACCGCCTGGGGGAAGGGCAAATATATTGCCGAGCGTTTACCCATACCCTGGTCGAATTCGCTTGGAAAACGATCCTTAACCCGGCATGCCGCGGCACAATCGCCGCAGCCGGTGCACTTGTCAAAATCTACATAACGTGCTTTTTTGCGCACTTTTACATCGAAATTGCCGATAAAACCGGTAATCTCCTCAACTTCAGAGTAGCTCAGCAGCTCAATATTGGGGTGGCTGGCACAGTCGACCATTTTCGGGGTCAGAATACAGGCTGAACAGTCGAGGGTCGGAAATGTTTTATCAAGCTGGGCCATACGTCCGCCCACTGAAGGAGTTTTCTCCACCAGATAAACCTTGAACCCGGCATCAGCAATATCAAGCGAAGCCTGAATCCCCGCAATACCCGCCCCGATTACCAGGGCGGCAGGTTCAGCGTCTACTTCTTTTGATTCAAGCGCCTCCAGCAGCCTTGCCTTGGCGACAGCTGCTCCAACAAGCTTTTTCGCCTTCGCTGTGCCCTCTTCAATTTCTTCATGGACCCAGGAGCATTGTTCCCGAATATTGGCCATCTCAAGGAAAAAGGGGTTCACGCCCGCTTCCTTGATTGCTTTCCTGAAAGTCGGCTCGTGCATACGCGGCGAGCAGGAAGCGACAACAACCCGGTTCAATCCCAGTTCCCTGATATCATTTTTAATCAGGACCTGTCCGGGATCGGAACACATGTACGAATAGGTCCGCGCCACTTCCACATTCGGCAGTTTTTGCGCATATTCTGAAACTGCATCCACATCTACTGTCGACGAAATATTAATTCCGCAGTGACAGACATAGACGCCTACTTTCGGTTTTTCCGTCATCTGGCTTTTCATCCTCCCGCGAAGATTGGCCCCGGTATTAAACCGATTACCCTTTTAATTCTTTCAGTTTCTCGGCTAACTTGGGCACAACCTTGAACATGTCATCGACAATGGCATAGTCGGCTACTGTAAAAATCGGGGCTTCGGGATCTTTGTTGATCGCCACCACTGTCTTGGCCCCTTTCATTCCGGCAAGATGCTGGAAAGCGCCGGATATGCCCATAGCAATATAGAGTTTCGGCTTGACAGTCTTGCCGGAAGTACCGACCTGACGGTCATGAGGTATCCATCCGGCATCTGTCGCCGCCCTGGAACCGGCAACATCGGCCTTGATCGCAGCGGCCAGCTCTTCGATTACAGGCAGGTTTTTATCTTCTTTGAGTCCGCGGCCGATGGCAATCAATATATCGGACTGCGTAATATCGACATCGCCGACTTCGGCTTCAATATATTCAACAAACTTGCGGTACGGAATATCTTCCTTCAAGGGTGACTCAATTTTTTCCACATCCGCTCCTGCTGAGGACTCCGGCGCTTCAACAGCGCCTTCCCTGAATGTAACCAGGTAGGTATCGGCAGGCTTGAAAGCTACAGTGGCATTAACCTTACCGGAATAAAGCTGGCGTGTCACTTTCAGAACATCACCTTCGTATTCGAGGCCAATAGCTTCAGTAACCAGAGGCATTTTTTTCTCAACAGCCAGGGCAGGCATAAAATCGACCCCCTGGGCAGTGTGCCCGGTCATCAACAGGGCAGGTTTAAGATCATCGATCAGCGCCGACAATACTTTCTGATATTTTTCGGCATTGAAGTTTTCGAATAAGGGATCGTCAACCACCATAACTTTAACCCCGTATCCGGCAATCTTTTTAGCCATTTCATCCATCCCGCTGCCAATTAACAGCACAACGGCTTCGCCGCCCATATTTCCGGCAAGCCCGGGGGCTACAGCCAGCATTTCGAACGAAATATCTCTTAGCGCACCCTGGCGGTGTTCGGCTAAAACTAAAACGTTACCCATTATACCAAGCCTCCCTTAACCAATATGGATGCCAGTTTTTCTGCTTTTTCTTCCGGTTCACCCTCAAGGAATTCAGCGGTTGATTCCACTTCGGGAATATAAAGTTTTTCTATGACAACCTGGGATGCATCGGATCCGACTGAATCCGGATCAACACCGATATCATCGAGGCTGACAACTTTTAATTCTTTTTTCTGTGCCTGGCGGATACCACGAATCGGTGCATAACGGGGTTCATTAATCCCGGTCTGGATGGTCAGGACAGCGGGCAGTTCAACTTCAACTGATTCCAGCATCCCGCCTTCAAGTTCGCGATGAACCGTGACTTTACCGTCGCCAACTTCCACTTTCTTGACCATCGTAGCATGGTTGACTCCCAGTTCTTCAGCCAGGGCCGCGCCGGTGGCCATATGCCCGTCATCAACAGCCACACAGCCGGTCATGATCAGATCAAACTCGTGGCCCTTGATTGCTCCGGCCAGTGTTTTCGCCACCATCAGCGGATCATGGCCTGCAATGCGATCATCCTCCACCCGGACCGCCTGATCGCAACCCTTGGCCATGGCCATACGGATCATTACATCAGACTTTTTCGGCCCGATCGAAAAGACGGTAACCTCTCCGCCCTGCGCTTCCTTAATCAATACCGATTCTTCAACTGCATAGTTGTCGGAATCGTTGATATCGAAGGAAAAACGACTGTCATCGACCGATATGCCGTCCGGATTCACCTTGACTTCCGCTTCGGAAGTGTCGGGCACATACTTGATACAAACCAGGGTTTTCATTCGTTCTTTCCACCTCCTGCTAAATTATAAAATGCTTAAGCTTCAATATGCTCACCCAGAAGCTCCATGATTTCCGCTACGCGCATCTCTTCTTCAAAGCCGAGCCCTTTCATTGAATCTTCCAGGGTCATAACGCAGAAAGGACAGGCGACGGCGACAATATCGGCCTGCAAATCTTTTGCATCTTTAATCCGCGTGTCGGCCAGCCGCTCCTTCTTCGATTCAGACTCCACCCACATCTTACCGCCGCCTCCTTCACAGCATAGGCTGCGTTCGCGGCTTCGGTCAAACTCAACCACTTCCACTCCGGGAATACTTTTCAATAATTCCCGGGGCTCGTCGTAGACATCTCCCTGTTTGCCAAGGTAGCATGGATCGTGGTAAACAATCCTCTTTTGTAAATCGCCTTTCCAGGTTAGCTTGCCTTCGTGAAGCAGTTCAACCAGGAGCTGAGTATAGTGAAGAATCGGAGTCTTGAGATCAGGATAGTGAGTTTTGTAGGTGGTAAAACAGTGCGGTGAAAGGGTTACAATTCGCTTTGCGGAATATTCATTTAAATACTCCGTATTGTCTTCAACCAGCATTTCAAACAGCCCTTCCTCGCCCAGGGTGAAAACTTCACTGCCGCAGCAGCTCTCTTCCTCGGGCAAAAAGGCGTAGTCAATGCCGGCCTTGTTTAACAGCCTGACCATATTTTTAGCAATAGCCTGGACCCGTGGGTCGTATGCAATCGTGCAGCAGACAAAAAAGAGGTTCTCTACCTCAACCCCGGGTTCGGCAATCTTTACATCAAGTCCTTCCATCCAATCCGAACGGGCCGCCCTGGATTTCTCCCAGGGGTTTCCTTCGAGGAGAACACTCTGCAGAGCATCGCGCACGGTTGGTTCGACCTTGCCGCTTTCGACTATCATGGAGCGGAGTCCGATTAAAACCTCCAGCGGCTTTAAGCCCTTGGGACAGCGTACGGCACAGGTGTGGCAGGCTGTACAATCCCAAATTTCGGCCAGCCTGGCCAACTCGTCAAGCTTTTCTTCGTTGTAGGCATCGTAAACGAATTGGCGTACATTCAGATTAGCCCGCACAGTAACCGGGCAACCGCCGGTACAACGACCACATTGGATGCAACCAAGCAGATCATACTTTTCGGTAAAGGTCTGGATTTCGGTACTCATCAGCATACCCCGCATCATTTAGTGATTATTTAACTTCCAGGCTCCCGGCAAACCCAATCACTTTCGCCGGATAAAAATTCAAAATAGATCCCCGCAGGCGCCACCTCCCGGTTCTTTGATGATAATTATCAGACAATTGCGATATATATAGCCTATCTTAGTAAATTTCGACATTTCCTTTAATTCTTCCTGCCTGAATTTTTAAATTCATAAATATTTAACATAATCAACTATTAACTTAATAAATTGATTGACGGTCCGGTTAAAACTCAAGCTATAACGATTCTGCCGGCCGGTCCCTCTGTGATACGGCCGATAGTCTGACCGCTTACTCCGTTTTCCTGCAGCACAGTTAAATATTGTTTATGCCTGTCCGGGGGAACAGCAACCAGCAGCCCGCCCGAGGTTTGCGGATCAGACAAAATGATCAGAGCGTCATCTTTCTTTTCGGGTTCGCCACTCCAGGTTATATACGGCCTCATATAATCGAGGTTGCGGTAAGCCCCCCCGGGGATCATGCCCATTGCTGCCATCTCTTCAACAGCAGGATACAGGGGCACTTTTTGATAATCTATTTCGGCAGCGCTTATGCTGGAAAGCAGCATTTCATAAAGATGACCCAGCAAACTAAATCCGGTTACATCGGTACAGGCCGATACACCGACCCTGATCATCGATTCGGAAGCCGCGGCACTGAGCGCTTTCATGCCGTTGATTACCTCTTCGGCATCTTTTTCCGTAATTATTTCACCTTTAAGTGCGGTAGCGATAATTCCCGTTCCGATCGGCTTGGTCAAAACGAGAAGGTCATCCGGGTTTGCGCCTTCGGAGGTAACCATCTTGTCGATGTCGACCACACCGGTAACTGAAAGCCCGTACTTGGGTTCCGGGTCTTCAACACTGTGACCACCAACCAGGGCCGCTCCGGCTTCGATAATTTTGTCGCAGCCGCCACGTAAAATTGACTCCATCACTTCAAGCGGCTGGCACGATACCGGGAAACAGATAATATTTAAGGCGGTAAGCGGTTTTCCACCCATGGCGTAAACATCACTAAACGCATTGGCCGCAGCGATTTGGCCGAACGTGTAAGGGTCGTCAACAATGGGCGTGAAGAAGTCCACCGTCTGAACCAGAGCCTGGTTTTCCGATATACGGTAAATACCGGCATCGGAAAAGTGCTGTTCGCGGTTCAAATAGTCCGGATCGTCTGTAGCGGGCAAATGGCGCAGAACCTGCGCCAGGGCCTCGGGCCCGATTTTAGCCGCTCAGCCGGCACTCGTAGTCATGGCAGTCAGACGTATCTCATCAAAACTCATCGGCTCACCTTCCTTTCCTCTGCCGCTCAAGTTTCAATGCCACCCGGTGATCTTCAACCCGCCTGGTCATCCTGGCCTGGTCAAAATGCTCAAGCAGGGCCTGGGCGAACTTTCGGGAGCTCCCGGTGATATCCCTGAACTGGGCCAGGGTCAGGGTTTCGTTTTCGGCAAAGTGCCCCCTCAGCAGGTTTAAAGCTTCATCGTAGGCATCGCTGTGAAAGTAGAGCTCTTCAGTTATTTTGATCAGACTTTCTTGCGCCAGAAGGTAATTTATAAGTTCATCCCTGCGCCCCGGATCTGCTCCCGCTTTTTCCAGGGCATTTTTTACCGCGGGAGGCTGGAACCAACCCGACCGGTAAATTTCAGCTAAACTGTCAAGCCGCTTTTTATCTTCGGACGATGGCTCGGGCTTAAAATGATAAAGCGACACCAGGTCGCCTTTTGATACAGCGAGCTTTCTTTCCCGGAGGCTGCCCAGCAGGGCATCGTAATCGCGCTGACTGAATGCGGAAGGTAAAAACCCTTTTAACTGGGCCCGTGAAATTCCCGGCGATAGTGGATATTTTTTATGATATTTATCCAGTTGGGCCAGTAAACCTGCTTCATATTCCTTCAGAACCGTGGTAATAATAAATGCGTTTCCCATCTTTTGCACCAGCCCCTGTGATGCAAGTTCCCCAAGGATTGAATTTACTTTTCCCCGGTCCAGGCGGGTTTCCCCGGCCAGCAGGTCACTGTCGGCTGCAACGAGTTCTTCCAGTTTGCGTCTCACGAAAGCGGAATCCCCTCCCTCGGTCGGCGCCTGTCTTAATTCATTTAAGCGTTCAATAACCTCGGTCCGAAAACGTCGATGCCTATGGGGATAGGGGTCGAGTACCAGCCCACCGCCAATAGTAGTCATCGGCGAATAGGATCGGATTACAAACGGATCGCCGCGTTCGGCAACTACGGGGCGCTCTAAACGACACTGCACAAGGGCGCTATCTCCGGGGCGCAGCTCTTCGCTGTCGAGCAGTAAAAGCCGGCCCACGGTACGGGCCGTGCCCAAAAAAAAGTGGACCGGGTCTAGATTCTTAAGGCGACGCGGAGCCCGCTCCAGGAGCTGAACTGAAACATCAATTAGATCGGTCTGGCGATAGTAGCCAGGATTGCTGATCACGCTGCCTCTTATAATCCGATCTTTTTCCAACCCTGACAGGTTCAGGGCAACCCTGGCACCCGCTTTTACTTCCCTGACATCCGCATCATGAACCTGGATGTTGCGCACCCTTGCTTCAGCGCCGGGGGGAACAACCGATACTGTGTCGCCGACGCGAACAGAACCCTGAATCAGGGTCCCTGTTACCACGGTTCCAAAACCGGCAATAACGAAAGAACGGTCTACAGGCAGGCGAAGGGGTCCGGAAGCATTGCGCGGCTCCAGGTCGGCAGTCATAGAATCGATCAACTCTTTGAGCTCTTCTATCCCCTGTCCCTGAATGGCTGATACGGAGTGAACCGGCGCACCTTCCAAAAATGTTCCCTGCAGCTCTTCTGCTATTTGCTCCCGGACCAGCTCCCGCCATTCTTCTTCAACCAGATCGATCTTGGTAATAACAACAAGGCCTTTTTGAGTTCCGAGCAGCTCCAGGATGTCGAGATGTTCCCTGGTCTGAGGCATTACTCCCTCGACAGCATCGACAACCAGCATTACCAGGTCCATACCGGCCGCACCGGCAAGCATATTGTGTATAAATCGCTCGTGACCGGGCACATCGATAACTCCCGCCAATCTTCCGCCCGGTAGCCGGAAAGGGGCAAAACCGAGGTCGATTGAAATGCCTCGTTCTTTTTCTTCCTGAAGCCGATCGGTGTCAATGCCGGTTAGCGCCTTAATCAGCACTGTTTTGCCGTGGTCAACATGGCCGGCTGTGCCTATTATTAACTGCTCCAAGTTGCTGCCACTCCTTGTGTCGCTAGTTCCCGTCAGTTTCAAAAGCGATGCGTACTGCCTCGATCAAAGCATTTTCCTGGTCTTCGAAGATGGTTCGCGGATCAAAAAACAGGGTATCCTGATGGAGACGCAAGATTACAGGGGGATCGCCACGGCGTAGTTTCTCAACCAGTTCAGCAGGATGTATGCCACCCCCTGAAAGCTTTACCGCCGCCAGGTAAGTGGGCAGCTCCGCCATGGGCAGGGCCCCGCCTCCTACCCTGGATATACCTTCTGCTACAAATACGTTATCCGTTCCGAATATTCCGGAGAGGCCTCCGGCAAGCGCCCGGGCGCGCTTGTTAAGGGTCTCTTTATCAGCGGTAAGCATCCGCCAGACCGGTATCTCTTTTATTGCGGTTTCCTCCTCGAGGTAGAGGCGCAGGGTTGCCTCAAGGGCGGCAATTGAAAATTTATCGACGCGCAGGGTCCTGGCCAGCTGGTTGGCGCGGATATATGATATCAGGTCTTTGCGTCCGACAATTATTCCGGCCTGAGGGCCGCCTAGCATTTTATCCCCGCTAAAGGTAACCAGATCGGCTCCGGAGGCGATACTGTCCTGAACCCGGGGCTCCGCAGGGAGGTTATATTTATTAAGATCGATAAATACACCGCTGCCAAGATCTTCAATTAGAAGCAGGCTGTATTTATGGGCCAGGGTAGAAAGATCTTCTGTATCTACCGCTGCTGTAAAACCGATCATATGGTAATTACTGGTATGGACCTTAAGCAAGGCAGCGGTATTTTCATTCACCGCTGCTTCATAATCGCGGAGGTATGTTTTGTTGGTTGTTCCGACCTCTACCATTGAAGCGCCGCTGGCGGCCATAATCTCAGGGATGCGAAATGATCCGCCAATTTCGACAAGCTGGCCCCTCGATACAACCACTTCCCTGCCTGAGGCTGTTGCATTCAGGGCAAGAAACACCGCTGCTGCATTGTTATTCAAAACAACGGCCGCCTCGGCTCCGCTCAATTCACAAAGAAGCTCTTCAAGGTGTTCCTGGCGTGAACCGCGGTTGCCGCTTTCCAGGGAAAGCTCGAGATTGTTGTAATTTTCCGCTATGGATGTCATGGCCTTAACCGCCGCTTCGGGAAGCGGAGCTCGTCCAAGGTTGGTGTGGATGATAATTCCCGTAGCGTTGATCAGAGCTCTCAGGTTTGATCCGGCTTTTTTTTCTGCCATCGCAGCGGCCTCCAGGGCCAGCCCGGCAGGGGAGAGATCAATTCTCCCGGCTGCATCTTCTGCACCGACTTGATCTGTCAACCGGCGGCGGTAAGAATCTATTGTTTCCTGGGCCGAATGCAGGACCACACGGCGAGGTAACCGCTGCAGGAGTTCCTCCAGCACCGGCTCTCGGAGCAGCCGATCAACCGCCGGCAATTCACGAAGCAGCGACTGATACTTGCCCACCATCGTTAACCCCTTTTCACAGTAAGCCTGTTTAAAATGAATTTATTATGTTAATTATACCAATACTAAAAGCCCCTTGGCAACTAAAGTCAGTCCTGTTTTTTTTTGGTGTAACCGATGGAACGGTCCAGCGGTTTTGTCCCCAGGTAGCTTCCAGCGCAGAATCCGAGCAGGCTGATCCGGTTAAAATCGATTTTCCCCTGGTCATCAATTGCATCCGGCGAGACATATGTGGACACCACCCGGCCTAAAAATAGTGTATGGCTACCCAGTTCCAGGGTCTTTTCTACTTTACATTCCAAGCTGACCGGGCACTCATCAATCAGCGGCGCATGCTCCAGGGTGCCCCTGACTGCAGTGAGGTTAAAATGCTCAAACTTATCGAGATCCCGGCCGCTCAAAGTGCCGCAGCCGTCGCTTAGATCAACCTGGTCTGCCCTGGGCAGGTTAACCGAGAATTCTCCTGTGTCCCGGATTATATCGTGAGAATGGCGGTTGGGGCGAACTGCGGCTGAAATCATCGGCGGTGATGAATTCACCACACCGACCCAGGCCAGGGTGATAATATTGTTTTCTTTTTTGTTGCCGCAGGCAATCAGGGCCGGAGGAATCGGGCCGAGCAAGATCTGGGTGGACTGCTTTTTCTTGATCATTTGGGATACACTCCTCTGTTTCCTTTTTTCAGACCAAAACACTATAGGTTTTTCCTTCCCTGGCCAGGTCGGCACCGGGAAAGTGTTTTTTTGCCTCAGTCAGCAATATCTCCGGATCCCTTGCCGGATGCCGGTGAGTCAGAAGTAGCCTCTTAACCCGGGCCTCCGAAGCAACTTCGGCTGCCTGGGCGGCGCTGAGATGATTCGGCAGGTTCCTTTGCATGTCTGCATCCTGGAAACTTGATTCGCAGAGGAATAAATCAGCGTCTGCAGCAAACTCTGCGAGGCTGTTATGGTACTCTGTATCTCCAGAGTAAACCATAGTTTCCGATGATGATTGTATTCTATAGGCCAGGGAAGGGATAGAATGGACTCCCAGCCTGGTTTGAATATTAAACGGTCCGATTTGCAGTTCCTGATCTGTACCCAGGGGGATTACATCATAAGCATTTTTATACGGCAGTCTTTCAAACTCTGGTCCGGGTTCAGCAGGAGCATAAAGAGGCAGGGGTTCACTGCGCAAGCCCCGCTCGTAAGCCATCTCGAGACCATAGCGCATGATCATGATATCTGAGACGTGATCGGCATGCAGGTGAGAAAGGATCACGGCATTTAAGTAATAGTAGCTCATATGCTCCTGCAGCCGGCTTAATACGCCGTTACCGCAGTCGATTAAAAGGCTGTACCCTTCTTTACGGAGCAGATACCCGGAACAACAACCTCCTGCAGGCGGGTAGGGCCCATAACAGCCAAGAATGGTCAGTTTCATTATTTACACCTCCGGCTTTTTCAAAATATTTTACCGATCACCGATTTTGGACCCGGCCGGTTCTGTTTCAAGGATCTAATATTTTCCAGGTTATCTTGTTGCCCGCTATAATCAACCTGTCTGTCAGTTATCAAAGTAATTATTTAACTTTTAATCCCGGTTATACAGGAAACTGCCCTTCCTGCTGACAGCAGCAGAAATAAAATAATCCGGACAAGGCAGAAAGTCTGCTAAGTTACAGTTAATGCTTTGACTTCACCCCGATCAATTTTCGGCTGCAAAATTTCTTTAACTTCCCCCTTGGAACTGAAATAAAGAATTTGCCAGCCGTCGGCGCAGATTCCGGCCAGCATATTCATAAGCAGCTTTAACCTTTCAGAGTCGGCCTTGATAAAAGGATCGTCGAGGATGAAAAAACCTTTATTCCCTTCAAGCAGTTTTTCACCGAGAGCCAGCCTGATCGAGAAGTACAGCTGATCGTAAGCTCCTCCTGAAAGCTGATAAGCATCAAGCTCGATCCCGTCATCACGAATAACCCTGATTTTATTTTCCCTGCTCTCAAAAACCACTTCCCGGTAACGTCCCCCGGTAATCTGGCTGAAATATCCGCTGACCGGGTTATCGGAACCGAACAGGGCGGTAACTTTTTCTTCTTCCTCCTGCTCCAGGGCGCTAAGTATTTCAAGGGCTGCAGTAGCATTGGCCCTGTTATCTTCATGATCCCGGATCCACTGATCAAGTTTTTGCTGGATTACTTCCAGATCTAAGGTGGTCTGGCAGGGCAGCATGCTCCCTTCAGATTCATGGAGCAGTTCATTAATTCCTTTTTCAATATCGCGCAGCGCATCATGACGTTCCTGCATTTTTTCACTCAACTTTTTTTCGTCCCGGTCCAGCTCCTCAATTTCTTCGTTCAGTCTTGTAAATTCTTTCTGGTCATATCTTAAACCCTTTGCGGCTTCTGCATAGTCCTGAACGCCTTTTACCTCTTCCTCCCAGAATGATATCCGGGCCTCCCCGGAAGTCAACTCAGAGCCTTCCCCAAAATGGCTGCTCAATATGCTGCTCTGCCTTTCCGCTTCACCTTTGCACTTCTCTTTCTTATCCAGGACAGCGCTATATTGATCCAGTGTATCGAGCCCCGAATCCCTCCGGATTTTATCGATCTTTTCTTCTGTTTCGTTTATTTTCAATAATTTTTCCTGCAGTTCTGACTGAAAACGTTTTTCTTCTTTCAGCTGCCACTGCAGCCCGGTTTCTGCTTCGCTTAGCTGATCGGCTGCAACAGCCAGGCTCTTCTTAAGGCTGCTGATTTTTGCCCGGACTGTCTGGATATCACCCGCGGGCAAACCGGCTTTTTCGGCTTCACCACGGACTTTTGCTTCAATTTCCGCCAGTTCGCTCTTCTTTTTTAAAAAGCGGTATTTATTCCAGGCCAGCGTTGCGGTTACGGCAAAGGAAACCGCAAGCATTGTTAAGAGCCACCATGCAGGCTGGAAAATGGCGCCGGTCAGGGCCAGTATAAATACCAGGGTTGAGACTACAGCCGTCCGATTGTAGAGAGTTGAGCTGACAAGCGGCTCCTGCCCCTGAACGGCAAGATATTTACGTTCATATTCTGCCAGCACCGGTTCGACCTTTTCTGATACAGCGGCAGTCTCAAACTCGGCCTTTTTATATGCACTCTTTTTTTCGCTTAAATCGTCCCGGGCTACCTGCAAAACTGTTTTATGTTCTTCCATCTCCCGTTCCAGCCTTACCAGGTCATTGCGGAAATGATTAAGGCTTGTTTCAGCAAGCTGCCAGGCATCGAAATCGTCCCGGTTGTAATTTTTTAACTCTTCCGCTTCAGCAAGGACCCGTTTCAACCGCCCGAGGGCCTCTTCCCCTTTTTCAAACAGTTCCCTGTTCTGAGCGGCCCGGTACAGGTTCAACTTTTCCACCTTATCGCGGTTCCGGGCTTCCAACCCGGCAAGCTCTTCTTCAAACCGGCTGAAACCTTCTTCATTCAAATCAGCCAGCAGTTCTTCAACTCTTTCCGACAAACTTTGCGCCTTCCTGATTTTGTCTTTCAATTTTACCGGGGTCACATTCTGATATTCACCGCCTGCAGTGATCCCGCCCAACTCATAAATCCTGTTTTTTATTTCATCGATCTCTCCGGTGCGAAGACCGGTCAACCGGTTGGTAATATCCCGGTAAAACATACTTTCATTGTTAATCGAGAGATCACTGTCGCGGATGACAAAGATACTTGCAAACTCGGTAGGACTGAGACCAAATAGCTCTTCGACAGTGCCGGCGTCGGGCAGTTTGAACTCTTTGCGATCCCCGTCCTCTAGAACCAGGTAGCCGTCGGGGTTTTCATCTACCCTTTTAATGCCTTTAAACTGCCTGATACCTTTACCGAGCAGCATCCTGAGCAGGGCATCAATGGTCAGGGTTTTGCCTTCCTCATTGGGTCCCGAAAACAGGTTGAAAGAGCCTGTTTTTTTCAGTCCGGTATCAGGCAGGGGCCCGTAGCGCCTGATTGAAAACTCTTTCAGGAACATGCCTTCACCACCCTGAAAGCCCTGATGGCCATCTTTTTTACTGCTTCTTTTTGGTCCCGAGGGTAATCGGCCTGTTCAAGTTTTTCGTTAAACTGCTTAAAGAGATCATCTTCCAGGATATGCTGAACATCGTAAAATTCCAGGGCTGGTTCTTCGGCAAAACGGGATCCGGCCCTTTCCATAATCCCTGCCGCCAGCTCATTTTCATCCATGCCGAGGGCTGAGCCATTAAACAGACCGCGGACAGTAAGGATCACTTTTGCATTCCGGTGCAGCTCCTGCATTTTATTATCAAGGAGAGAAAGAGGATCTTCCAGGTTGAAGGGGTCAAGCGATATAACCAGTTCTTCGAAGTAATGCGTGTCCAGAGGTATTTCTACCGGATCCTCACCCGGCGCAACCAGGTTTGCGGCCCTCCTGCCGGCCTCCCGCCTGGTAACTGCGACCGGAGAGCCGGAATAGATAAATAATCCCCCGCCGGGTATCTGCCAGCTCGTATACCGGGAATGGAAATGCCCCGCCAGAACATACTGAAGGGGTAGCGATTCGAAGTAAGAGAGGCGGACCGGCATGTATCTCAGGTCGCCTTCATCTCCCAGATCTTCGCGGGAGAAAAATGCATCCAGGAGCTCTCCGTGAAAAAGCAGAAAGTTCGCTTGATCAGGATTCATGCGCCCGGCCATATCCCGCAAGCGGCTTACCATTCTGCCACCGCTCAAACGCTCGTAAGGAAGGCCCCAGATTGCCGCATCGTCGATGTAAACCGGCTCTTCCCAGTTGGTGATTACTGTTACATTCTCACCAAAGTAGAGACCACTGCGGTAAGACCTGTAATCGTGGTTTCCCGGAAGGATTATTGTCATGAAATCTGCGCCGCCGAGCTCGGATCGCAGCCGGGCCCTGAGCTTCTCTGCTTCAATATTATGATCAAAAAGATCGCCGGCTATTACCAGGGCTGAAACCTGATGCTTCCTGGCGATTTCCACGAGTTCACCCAGGGCATCCCATCGTTCAGCAGCAGTTTCTGTTAAATGTAAATCAGCGGTATGCAGCAGCTTCAAGGTTATGGATTTACCTCCCTGCGGTTAAATACGGCAATAATTGATCCTGTTTTCAGGGCTTGCGGGGTTAAGAGAGCTGTTACGCCCGGCTAACTGCCCGGGGTAGGAACAGCTTCACCTTTATTCCCGGTAGATGAGAAGGTTTTAAAATTGCAATCAGGATCAGAACGACAATAAGTTCCTACCCGAAACACCGCGAGTATCATCTCAGAGACATTCAAAAACAGGGCGGCAAGGGCCCGCCGCATGGCGGGCAGAAAGCTCCGGGATTCCGGCTGGTGAATTGTCTAATCGATTTATTATTGTAAACCAGGCGTTTCGACAACACCGGTTTTTATGCTTGCTTTTTCTTAAAAATCTGATCGCCCTTTAAACCAATGGCTGTCAGCAGAAGTCCGAAAATAGCCATACCTATAGCCGCCTGCCTGAAGCGATATACGGCAGTTTCAAGGTATACGTCGGTAGTCGGACCGGTAAAGTATAAAATCGAATCACGTGAGACTGTAACCATCACGACCAGGACCAGTGTAAAAATCATGCATAACAACCCGGGTGGAAGAAAAACCCTGAACTTGTGATCGATAAAATATAAAAAGATCAGCATAAATCCAAAACCGGCCAGACAGAGCCAGAAGACATTATGGATAACCATCGGCTGAAGGTAAGCCTGAAAGATCACCATATCCCTTTCCAGACCGGTCGCTTCTGTAATAATTAAGCGGACCCTGTCTTCGGCCTGAACCCCGAACAGGGACAGGGTAAGAAAGGTCAATAATATTGTTATCGAAAATAGAAAACCAATTATTATTTTTACTGCAACTCGCAAGCTGTGCAAAACGATATCCCTCCCACTTATTGATTTATCTCTTAATCCGGCAAATATCGTATGAAGATTAGGAATTAACCTTTACAATTCGACCGCTGTTACAGATAATCCTGCCTGAATAAAATTTACTTTTCAGGTTCGATCCAATCGACCAATCGTGAGCCGGGGCAGGTGATGGTCTGAGAGCGGTCCGGTCCGATCGAAATAAGTTCAACTTTAACTCCAACCGCTTCTTCGAGAGCGCTGATAAAATGCCTGGCGGCAGCCGGCAATTCCTCAAACCGGCGGACCCTGGAGAGATCCTCGTCCCAGCCGGGGAATGATTCATAGATTGGGCTGCAATCTTTCAGCTCTTCGATGCTCATAGGGAAGTGTTTAATTTCTTTTCCGTTACAGCGATAGGCAACCGCCAGATTAATCATTTCCATACCGCTCAATACATCCAGCTTAGTTAGGGCCAGGCCCGTCAGACCGTTAATCAATGCTGCATAACGGGCAATTACAGCATCGAACCACCCACAGCGACGTGGCCGGCCTGTCGTTGTCCCGAATTCATTGCCCCGCTGCCTGAGTTGTTCTCCTGCTTCGGTATTGTCTTCCGATGGGAACGGTCCTTCTCCGACTCGTGTTGTATAGGCTTTAATGACACCCAGGGCCTGCCCGATATACTGAGGGCCAAGCCCGGTCCCGGTCGCCGCTGCTGCGGCCACAGTCGAAGAAGAAGTGACATAGGGGAAAGTTCCGTGATCAATATCCAGCAATGCACCCTGGGCTCCTTCAAAGAGAATTTTTTTCCCACTTCGGAGGTTATCATCCAGCAGCAGAGACACGTCGGTAACCAGGGGTCCCAGTTTTTCCAGAGCGGAACGGTAACGATCGGCTAATTGATCCAAATCGTAGCCGGGGTGATCAAAAATTTCTTCAAGTAACCGGTTCTGCAGCGGGAGTATTTCAGATAAACGATTCCGGAAACGATCAAAGTCGGTCAAATCAATGGCCCTGATCCCACGGCGCAAAGCCTTGTCGGCGTAGGCCGGACCGATTCCGCGCCCGGTGGTTCCGATCTTCTTTTCGCCCAATAATTTTTCATTTGCCTCATCAAGATCTTCGTGATAAGCCATAATCAAGTGGGCTTTTCCGCTAATCCGCAGGTTTGAGATGCCGATGCCGCGTTTTTCCAGTTCGTCGAGCTCCTGAATTAAGACCAGCGGGTTAATAACCATTCCGTTTCCCAGGAGGCAAAGTGTGCCCGGGTTAAGAATTCCTGAAGGCACATGGTGCAGTTTGAAAATATTTGCCCCGTATACTACGGTGTGGCCGGCATTATTGCCGCCCTGAAAACGAACTACCAGGTCGGCTTGTTTGGCAAGGTAATCGACAACCTTGCCCTTCCCCTCATCACCCCACTGGGTTCCAACTACCACCAGGCTTTTTACTTTATCCATACGGACACCGCCCATCATTGACTGATTTTTTCCTTAAGCAGTTTATTTATTTCTCCCGGGTCAGCTCTTCCACCGGTTAAAGCCATTACCCGGCCGACTAAAAAGGAAATAGCCTTATCTTTACCCTGGAGATATTTTTCAACCACAGCAGGATTTTCTGCAACCACTCGTTCAACCAGGGGCATAAGTTTTTCCCGTCCCGATACCCTTTCCAGACCTTGTTCCTTAACCAATTCTTTGGGGCCTTTGCCGCTTTTAACCATTTCCGAAAGCAGCTCCTTGGCCACAGGGCGATTAATGGTCTCCTGATCAAGCAGCGTTAGCAATTCAATAAGCTGTTTCGGCTGGATCTCTTCGACAGGTTTACCGGATTCACGAATCTGGTAAAGCAGATCACCCCGGACCCATTTTGCAAGGCTGCGGTAATTACTGTATTCTTCGGCTGCCGATTCAAAAAAATCTCCCAGGGCCCGGTTTTCTGTAAACAGCCCGGCTTCCCCGGCTTCAAGGCCGTATTGCTGCTTTAATCGTGTGCGGCGCTGAAGCGGCAGTTCCGGGAGTTGTTCGGAAATGTTTTGAATTAACGCGCGGTCAAGCGTTAAGGGTAAAAGATCCGGTTCGGGAAAATAGCGGTAATCGGAAGAACCCTCTTTGCCCCGCAGCGGTATGGTTTCCTTTTTTGCTTCATCCCAGTGGCAGGTTTCCTGAGCGATCGAACCGCCTGCCTTAAGTATTGCTTCCTGTCTTTTCGCTTCAAAGTTCAGGGCGGTCTCAACCGCGCGGAATGAGTTCATGTTCTTAACCTCTGTCTTAGTTCCCAGGCTGGAAAGACCTGATGGGCGTAGCGATATGTTGGCGTCGCAGCGCAGTGAACCTTCTTCCATTTTACAGTCTGAAGCGCCTGTATAGAGTAGAAGCAGGCGCAGATCTTCCAGGAACAGACGTGCTTCGCGGCCGGAACGAATATCGGGCGCTGTAACAATTTCCAGCAATGGAATCCCGGCCCGGTTATAATCTACCAGAGAGTATTCAGAGCCCAGAATAGAACTTCCGGAGTGTATCAACTTACCGGCCTCTTCTTCCAGGTGTACCCTTTCCAGTTTAATTTTTTTAAAAGACTGCTCAGATTCAATTTCCAGGAAACCGCCTCTGGCCAG
This sequence comes from Syntrophomonadaceae bacterium, assembly GCA_007119615.1. Classification (GTDB taxonomy): domain Bacteria; phylum Bacillota; class Dethiobacteria; order DTU022; family DTU022; genus SKPH01. The sequence continues at coordinate 42,043 of SKPH01000028.1, forward strand.
CGGTTGTTCATATTGCGAAATCTGGTAAGCCTTGGGCAGGTCCGGGTAGTGATAATTCTTGCGGTCGAAACGGCTCTGATCACTGACAGCGCTATTCAGGGCTATCGCTGCAGTTACAGCCAGCTCGATCGCCCGGCGGTTAAAAACCGGAAGCGTGCCTGGAAGGCCGAGACAAATCGGGCAGCAGTTTACATTGGGCTCCCTGCCAAAGGTTGTACTGCATCCGCAAAAAAGTTTAGATTTGGTCTGAAGTTCAAGGTGTATTTCCAGGCCGATGGCAACTTCATATTTCATTTAAAGTTCCCCTCCTTCCGACAGCTTCACCCGCGGACGAAGAGGGAACGGATCCCTTTTTTGTTCCAGGAAGCCGGCTATTTTAAGCAACAGCCCTTCCCGGGAAGGAGGCGCGGTCATCTGCATCCCCAACGGCAGCCCGCAGCTGTCGATGCCGCTTGGAACAGACAGGGAAGGAACCCCGGCCAGGGCATCGTTAATATTGCAGATATCAGAAAGGTACATTTGCAGGGGATCATCGGCCTTTTCACCGATATTAAAAGCGGGAGTCGGGGTCGTTGCTCCCACCAGCAGATCAAATTTTTTGAAGGCTGCCTCGTAATCACGGCGAATAAGGGTCCGCACTTTCATGGCCTGAAGGTAGTAGGCATCATAATAACCGGCACTCAAGGCATAGGTTCCGATTATAATCCTGCGTTTTACTTCGGGGCCAAACCCTTCTCCCCTGGTCCGGCTAAACATAACTTCAATATTGTCCCCGCCGGCATTATACCCGTAGCGGACACCATCATAACGGCCCAGGTTTGAACTGGCTTCCGATGGGGCAATCAGATAGTACGCCCCGAGCCCGTAATCTGCAAGGGGCAGGGAAATTTCATCAATTTCTGCGCCGTTGGCCCCCAACAGGGCTACCAGCTTCAGTACCGCCGCCTTCACTTCGGGATTAAAACCATCAGCCAGATTCTGCTTTATTACCCCTACTCTCAGTTTTTTTATCTCACCTTCAAGTCCGGCGGCATAATCGGGAACCGCTTCCGGAAGCGAAGTTGAATCGAGAGGATCGTAACCGGCCACAACATCCATCAGCAGGGCACTGTCGTGAGCGGTAAGCGACAGGGGGCCAATTTGATCAAGCGATGAAGCAAAGGCAATTAAGCCGTAGCGGGAAACCCGGCCGTAAGTAGGCCTTAATCCGATCAGGCCGCAAAAAGAAGCCGGCTGGCGGATAGATCCCCCGGTGTCCGAACCGAGAGCCAGGGGAGCCATTCCCGTCGAGACCGCGGCGGCGGAACCCCCGCTGGAGCCACCGGGTACTTTGTCCAGGTTCCACGGATTAGCGGTGCTAAAAAAGGCTGAGTTTTCAGTGGATGATCCCATGGCGAACTCATCCATATTTGTTTTTCCGAGCAAGGGCATCCCGGCCCTCTTTATCGCTTCGACAACTGTCGCATCGTAAGGCGGGATAAAATTTTCGAGGATTCGCGAAGCACAGGTTGTACGTAAACCGGCAGTACACAGATTATCTTTGATTGCTATCGGCACTCCGGCCAGGGGGTGCAGATCTTCCCCGAGCAGCCTTTTTTTATCTACGGCGGATGCTGTTTCAAGGGCTATCAAAGGTGTATGAGTAATAAAAGCTTTGACATGAGGCTCAACCAGTTCGATGCGATCCAAAAAACTCTGGACGACTTCAACCGAACTAACCTCTTTTTTTTGAAGCATCAGGCTAAGATTCGCTGCCGTCTTTTGATATAGTTCCATATTAGCCCTCATTTCAAACTTAAATGGAGAAGGCCTAAAAAGGCCGACCTACTTTTCAGCCTGCACATTGGAAATAATGCTTGGGACACGAAAAAAGTTTTTTTGGCGGCGGGGGGCATTTTGCAGCACTCTGTTCAGCGGCAGAGAAGGCCTGGTTTCATCTTCCCTCAGCACAACCGGTAGATCTAGAACATGGGAAGTAGGTTCAACCCCACCGGTGTCGAGTTCCTGGATCCGGCGGGCGGTATCCAGGATATCGCTTAACTGGCCGGTCATCCGTTCTTTTTCTTCCGGTTCGAGGGTCAGACGGGCCAGGCGGGCTACATGGTCCACTTCCTTGCCAAAATCAACAGCCATTATTTCAACCTCCTGAAATTAAATAGCGCTAAAAACAGCAAACCGGCTTCCCTAAGCCGGTCTGAATGTTAGCAAAAGTTTAGCGGACATAACACATGTTTCTCTTCCAGGCCCGTTATAAGCCGCAGCTTCATGGTTCTTTTGGCTTTGCTTGCTGATAGTATCACAGAATAATTTTAATCTATCCACACAAACCAGTCAAGGTTGAAGATTATTTTAACCCAATCGATTATGTTATAATTTTCCGTAGTCGGATTAACAGGCAGGACAAAACCAGGGAACCGGGAATGCAAACAGATATGAAACATGAAAAAACAGATCAAGCAGGCAACTATTATGACCTTGCTGTAATTGGGGGCGGTCCTGCCGGAACGTTTGCCGCCGCACTGGCAGTCAAAGCAGGCCTGTCAACTGTAATCATGGAAAAAAAAGCTTATCCGCGTTCAAAGATCTGCGGGGGTTTTATATCCGCGCGCAGTATTTCCCTGCTGCCGGTAGACCTCAACCTGATTTCAATACCTTCCGAAGCAATTTACCAGGTAAGTGTATTAAAAGGGAGACAGCCTCGTACCTACAACAGTAAAACCCGCCTGGGACTGGTTGTAGAAAGAACTGCACTGGATCACCTCATGGCCGGTTACGCCCGCGCTAAAGGGGCCGTGCTGCTGGAAGAGCAGAGCCTGGAAGCAATTAGCTGGATTAAAAATAAAACCGGGGAGAACTACACTTACATCCTGGAAACCGGTAGCCCTATTAGAAATAAATTAACAGCACGTTATGTAATTGCAGCCGACGGAGCCCTGGGGAATACTGCCCGGCTTGCGGGATTGAGAAATAATAAAAAAGATCCTCGTGGATGGGGGCTGTCGAAAGTAATTAAAGCAAGATCAAAAGTTGCGGAAACAGGTGCGGCAAAATTTTATCCCCTGCCCTTTCTGGGCGGTATGGGCTGGTCCTTAAGCGGGCCGGACTGGACAAACCAGGGGGTCGGGGGGTTCTGCAGCAAAAGCCGGCTTCAAAAAGCCTACCAGTCCATCTTCAACGGGTATCCGGATCCTGCCGGGCTTCTTTCCTGGCCGCTGCCTTTTCTCGGGCCGCTGAAAAAAGCGGCTAGCAACAACCTGCTTCTTATCGGGGATGCTGCGGGTCTGGTGGACCCTTTTTCGGGAGAAGGCCTTTACAATTCTTTCAAAAGCGCCATCCTTGCTGTCAGGTCCATTACGGAAGCAGGGAAAGAGAACAAACCGGCCGGTGAACTCTACAACGAACTTTTTAAGATCAATTTCCGCAGAAATTTTGCCGCTTCACTCTCGGGAGCTATCCTCCTGCATGCCCGCGCTGTTCTTAGCCCCTCTTCCCTGCCGCCGTTAATTGCCTCCCTCATGGAAAACAGACTCTGGTTTAACCGGGATATAGACTATCTTTAGCCTGTGTATCAACCGGCAAGCTCATTAAACCTGATCAACCTCTGCGGGTTGTTGCTTGGCCGACAGGCTGACAGCAAAAGCGTACCCATGCATCAGGCAGCTCAGAAAGTGCAGTTTTCAAGAAAGTCGTGGATTGACGATAGCTTGCCTTCCCGGAAGTAGAGGCGGGCGACCCGCTTACCGACCGAACAAAGCAGTTCGTAACTTATTGTACCAACTTTATCTGCCGCTTCCTCCACACTGACCTGTTGATCCCCCTGGCGGCCGTAGATAACCACCTCATCATTTAACTGCACCCCCGGAATATGGCTGACATCAGCCATGAAGTGATCCATACAGATATTCCCAACTACCGGGGCACGCTGTCCCCGAATCAGGATTTGGCCTTTATTGGAGAGAAGTCTGCTGTACCCATCGGCATAGCCAACCGGTATGGTGGCAATTAACGACTCCTCTTTAGTCCGGTATGTGCATCCGTAGCTGATAGCTGTGCCGGGAGCCACCCTTTTAACCAGGACAACTCTGCTTTTAAAGGTAAGGACCGGGAGGAGATAAAAATCATTATTATCCTGATCAGGTGAGGGGTAAGAGCCGTACATTGCCAGACCAAGACGGATCAGGTTATACCGCGCCGCTGGATAGTCCATCGCAGCGGCGCTGTTGGCGGCATGAATCAAAGGAAAAATTATCCCCTTTTTATGGCATTGGTCAAGGATCCGATTAAAGAGTCTTAGCTGCTCCCGGGTGTAGGTTTTATCTTTTTCTTCTGCAGCGGCCAAATGGGTAAATATACCTTCAGTGATCAGACCGGGAAGCAATTTGATGCGGGATACAACTTCGACTGCTTCTTCAGGCAAAAGTCCTAACCTTCCCATGCCTGTATCAACCTTGATGTGAACAGGGATCGTAACACCATCCTCTACCGCCATTTTTGATAAAGCAAGTGCAGTGTCGAAGCCGAAGACGGTAGGAGTCAGCTTATATTCGACCAGGTACGGAAAATTGTCCGGATCGGTATAACCGAGCAGGAGAATCGGCGCCTCTATACCTTTCCGGCGTAAATCAATCGCTTCTGCGGCAAAGGCTACTGCCAGGCTGGAAGCCCCGGAGTTAAGCGCTGTTTCTGCGACCGCCGCAGCGCCGTGACCGTAACCGTCGGCTTTTACCACAGCCATGATTTGTGTCATCGGGCCGATCGACTGCCTGAACTGCCTGACGTTGTGAGCAATATGATCCAAATTGACTTCCGCCCAGGCAGGCCGTGCTGAAAATAGGGATTGCATTTATGGGCTCCGCCTTCCTGTCAGCACGATTTGCCTCAATCAAGCAGGCGAATCATGCTTGGTTTCGGTTTTATGGCCGGGAGATCCATGATTTTTTCAAAAGCTTTCTGAAAAGCTTCTTCTTTCACCTTGTGGGTAACAAGAACAATTTCTGCTGTGCTGCCGATGCGCTTTTTCTGAATTACCATATCAAGACTGACCTGTTCATCGCCAAAGGCATTTGCCAGGGCGGCAAATACACCCGGCCGGTCATCAGCGAGAAAACGCATATAAAACCGGCTCGTGAGATCGTTAATCGAAACGAAAGATGTCTTCTGAAAATAACCCTCAGCCAGGTCATTATTACACTGATGTTTTATACAGCGAGCCGCCTCGACTACATCGGCCAACACAGCAGTTGCAGTCGGCTTTGCACCGGCGCCGGGACCGTAAAACATTACTTCTCCAACAGAATCGCCTTCGATAAATATTGCATTAAACTCATCGGAAACGACGGCGAGGGGATGATCCCGGGCCACCAGGGTAGGATGAACCCGTAAAGCAAGCCCTTCAGGCAATTTCTCGCCGATGGCCAGAAGCTTGATCACATACCCGATTTCCCGGGCATACGCTATATCTTCATAGGTGACCCCGCTAATGCCCTGGAGATAAACCCTGCCGGGCTCAATGATGCTGTCGAAAGCGAGGCCGGCCAGGATAACAAGCTTATACGCAGCATCCCGGCCTTCTATATCATTAGACGGATCGGCTTCTGCAAAACCAAGTTCCTGGGCCTGGGAGAGAGCATCTTCCAAACTTAACTGATCGAGGGCCATACGGGTAAAAATATAATTCGTTGTGCCGTTAACGATTCCAATCAGGCGGTTGATGCGATCAGCTATAAGGCTTTCTTTGAGAGGGCGAATCAGTGGTATGCCTCCGCCGACACTGGCTTCATAGAAAACATTGAGCTTTTTCCTCCGGGCGACAGCCAGCAACTCTTCACCGTGGGTGGCCATTAAGTCTTTATTTGCCGTAACCACATATTTATCATTCTCCAGAGCTTTGATAACAAAACTACGGGCCGGCTCCAGGCCGCCGATCAACTCAATCACTACTTTAATATCAGGATCTTCAAGAACCCGGTCGGGATCCCCGGTAATAGAATCTTCAGGAAGCCCGAAAGTTCGCATCCGGGACAGATCACGATCCATAACCCGTTCCAGGACTAAATCAATATTTATTTTTTTGCTGACCAGACTGCCGTTTCTTTTTAAAAGATCGGCGACGCCACTACCGATAGTGCCCATACCCAGCAAGCCTATCTTTACCATTTCACGTTCCATTAACTTTTTCGACGCCCCTTCCTATTCGTAAACCTTCTCGTCAACCTGTTCAGCCTCTGGAGCATCAAACTCGATATCCCGGCCTTTAAACCCTTCTTTTTCCAACTCTTTATAGTATTCATGTTGAATGATCAGGTCCATAATTTCGTTGGTCCCGGTCCAGATCATGATCAGGCGGACATCGCGAAGCATTTTCTCAATCGGATAAATATTTGAATAACCGATCCCGCCCATAATCTGCATCGCGTTATTTACAATTTTCCAGGCATTCTCGGTCGCCACTTTTTTGGCTTCAGAGACCAGGCGCCGGGATCTTCCCGGCGGGTCGCCGGCATCAACGGATCGGGCGGCCAGGTAAATTATACCCCTTGCCGTATCAAGGCAGGTGGCGCTGTCGGCCACTTTAAAACTTACCGCCTGGAAGTTTCTTATTTCCGCCCCAAAAGCTTTGCGCCGCATACTGTAGCGTGCCGCAACATCAAGGGCGGCCCGTCCCATACCAACGGCGCCTCCGGCACTGGTCATCCGCTCGGGGATCATCATCTGGTAGAAAATTGCAGAGCCGTTGTTTTCTTCTCCCAGCAGGTTTTCAGCCGGCACCCGGACATCATTAAAAACCAAACGCCCGGTTCCGCCACCGCGGGTACCCATTAAGCCGTAAATATACTCAACCTGAACTTCGGGACTGCGATCAACCAGAAAAGCGCTTATTGACCTGTGCGGCGGCCCATCCGGATCGGTGCGGGCATAAACCATAAAATAATCGGCCCCCTCAGCCCCAACCACAAAACGTTTTTGCCCTCTCAGAACGTAATAATCGTCAACTTTCCTCGCTGTGCAGGTTGCTCCGAAAAAATCAGATCCACCGCGCGGTTCAGTTAAGGCTTCCGCAGTCATGAGCCGGCCTTCGATGGTAGGGCGCAGGTATTTTTCCTTCAACAATTCGGAGCCAAATTTATCGATCGCTTCCCCGACAATGCTAACCAGGGAATAGAGGCAGCCCAGGGAGGTCCCCAGCACACCGACCTCTTCCAGGGCTATAATTTCTGAAACCCAGGGCATTCCCCGTCCCCCGTATTTATCAGGGAATCTCAGGCCGAGCAGGCCGCGAGCGGCAGCTTTCTCCAGAAATTCACGCGGGTAACGAACTTTGTCTTCGTCCATATCACGTAACAGCTGACTGTCTACATCCTCTTTTACGAAAGTGCGCACTTCATCGCGCAAGGCTTTTTCTTCCACTGACATCAGGCAATCCAGCATATTCATCCCCCCAGGTTAAATTACGCCGGTCTTGTCCCGATCAAATAGGGGTTTCCGGCAATTCTTTGATCGCAACTTTCCAGATATCGAAATGCTTCTTTATACTGAGCAAGAATATCCCGGGCCATATGGCCGCGTCCTGCCGGCATCAAGTCTCCGGCAAGGCCGTGCATGAAAGCGCCGGCCCCGGCAGCATTCTCAGGCGCCATGCCCTGAGCAATAAATGATGCAACCAGACCGGTCAGCAAATCACCCGATCCGGCTGTAGCAAGCGACATGCTCCCTGAAGGGTTAATAAAAGCCCGTCCTTCCGGAGTAGCAATTATTGTGTTTGGCCCTTTCAGCATTATAATACAATTCCATAGGTTGGCATTCTTCAGGGCAACCTCAAGTCTGCTGCTCTGGACCTGCCCGGCAGTTTTACCGATAAGCCGGGCCATTTCCCCCGGGTGAGGAGTAATAACCGGCATAAACCTGGCTGAACGAAGCATGTGCATCTTTCGGCCCAGGGCACCCAGGGCACCGGCATCGAAAACCATCGGTACCGGGCAAAGCTGGACCAGATTATTGAGAAGTTCCGAGGTCACTTCCCCGGCATCTAAACCGGGGCCAACCGCCAAAACATCACACTCCCGCGCTTTGTCAATTATTATATCTGCAGCAGAAGGATCAATAATTCCCGTGCTGCTTTCAGGCAGAACGATCGTAATAACCTCAACTAATTTTGCATCCAGCGCTGTGCAGGCGCTTTCCGGTGTTGCAAGGTAAACCAGGCCCGCTCCACCTCTAAGGGCTGATTCGGCAGCCATAGCGGCAGCGCCGCTCATGCCTGGCGAACCGGCGACAATCAGCACCCGGCCCAGACTTCCTTTGTGAGCATCAAACGGCCGATCGGGCAATAGCTTCCTCACAAATGAAGAGGTAATCAGATCTACTTTTTCATCTTCCAGCAGCGATTCGGGTATATTAATATCGGCGACAAATATTTTACCGGCTAAACCGGCCCCGGGATAAAACATTAATCCCAGTTTCGGAAAAGCAAAGGTTACCGTCCAATCAGCCCTGATGGCATAGCCCATAACAGAACCGCTGTCGGCATTCACACCGGAAGGGATATCAACCGCTAAAACCGGCAGCCCGCTGTTGTTAACCGTGTTAATAATTTCCGCCAGCAGCCCGGTCACCTCCCGATCGGCACCGATGCCCAGGATAGCATCAACTACCAGGTCGGCACAGCTTAATTCTGGCCGGAGACGATCAAGATCAGCAGAGCTCTGCAATCGCTGGATTTGAAAAGATGCCTTATCCAAATATTTTTCATTTATAGCCGCATCTCCACGGTATCCACCCGGTTTGACAGTGCTCCACAGGGATACAGATACTCCCGCTTTATTTAACAACCTGGCAATTACCAGGCCGTCGCCGCCATTATTACCTGGACCGGCCAGAACGATAACCCTCTTCGAACCGGGTACGCGGGATCGAATAAACTCTGTTACTCTCAAACCGGCAGTTTCCATCAGAACCGTCCCGGGCAGGCCGAAATTTTCAATAGTCCGCCGATCGGCGTCAATCATTGCTTCACGACTTAGCACCTTCATTTAGTTTTCCACCTTCCGCCCGAACTAAATGGCTTTTCTGTATACTTCGATGCATACATATTTGACTCCTTCCTGGTTCGAATATTGTAAAACTACGCCTATCTGTCCCAAAAATAAAAATTTCGTAAATATTTGGGGTCTTAAATAGAACTTAGACTTGCTTTTTATCAGCGCTGATGATAGTATTTTAGTGTTCTAAAGCACAGGAAGGAGGTTACAATCTTGCCTAATATTAAATCGGCTGCAAAAAGAGCCAGACAAAACATAAAACGGGAAGAGCGCAACCGGCGGATTAAAAGTTTGTTAAAATCTTCAATCCGCCGTTTCGAGGAATCCCTGCAAAATGGAGACGTTGAAGATGCTCAGGCCAAGCTTAACGCCGCAGTACGCCAGATCGACAAGGCCGCGTCCAAAGGAATTTTGCATAAAAATAACGCAGCCCGGAAAAAGTCACGCCTGAGCCGGCAGTTTCATAGTAATACCGCTGTGTAGTACTATTTTAAAATCAATTGTTCTCAGGTAAACTGGCTTAGCTGTAAATAAATACCGACCTTCATCCTGCATAAACGGATCAGAGGTCGGTTAGTTTTATACTGAGCATAATTTTAAGTCCATAACCGGATCATCCTTTCAGGATCGGCACTTTGTTGTCAAGCAGCAGCTCAGCCAGCCAGGCTCCGGCCTGGCCTACGACCGCAGGGCACTTATCACGATGTCCACCCGCTTCTTCATATTGAGCGTATTCGATGCTGTCCAAAAAGTGATAAGCTTTGCCGAACAGGTGGTATTGAACCTGCCTGCAAGAATCGCCGCCGTAATTTTGCTTAAATTTATCCCAATAAACCCGCACCATGGGTCCGGGGCGGCGCAGCAAACCGATGTCGGAATATTCCTCACGGGAGCGTCCAAAAAAATAACTGAGAACCATAATGCCACCGGTCAGCGCTCCACAGGGGCCTTCAATTGTCGAACCAAATCCGCCTGAAAATGATGTCGCCGCCTTGAACAAGGCGCTGTTTACCGGGAAAAAATCCTGTACGGCAGCTACCACACACTGAGCGCAGCCATAATAGCGCTGCTCCAATTCATAACCTCGCTGATACACGCCTTTTATTATTTTTTCCCTGTCGCTTTCAGCTCCGCCAGTCATATTTTATACTCCTTCCAGATTACCTGATTTTAAGAGATGCTTTTCCGGGCCCTGTCCTGAACATAATCGATCCGGTTTAAAGTGAGTCTCAAAGCCTGCATGGGCTCAATTTGCCCTGTTTTAATCTGCATATCGGCTTTTTGCAGGGCAATCAGCACCTCTTCCAGGGCATACCTGTTGTAAATAGCAGCCTGGTCTCTGAGCTTGCGGGCAACAAAGGGATGGACCTCCAGCGCGGAGATATATTCACTCTGAGACAGGCCTTCTTCGAGCAAACAGTGAGCCAGCAAAAGCAGGCGGTAATGCCTGACAAGCATGAAAAATATAAGCAGCGGTTTCTCACGCCTTCTGATTAAAAGCTCAAGGATATTATGAGCTTCGGTGATGCCGCCTTCGGCCATGGCATCGGATAACTTAAAAATATCTCCCTGTATGTCTCCTGAAAAGAGGGTATCGACAGTCTGAGCTGTAATCGTTGGATGGTTTTCTCCCAGGTAAGCAGCGTATTTCTCCAATTCACCGGACAGGTAATGAAGATTAGTCTCACCGGCCAGAAGCAGACGGTCAATTGCAGCCCGATCAATTTTTTTTCCCAGTCGGGCGACCTTATTCCAAATCCATGAAGCAAGCGCTTCTCCTTTTAGCGGGCTGCACTCTACCGCAGTTCCGTGCTTATCGATAAGCTTGTAAAAACGCTTTCTGCGATCCGGCCGGACAGCCAGAAATACCAGCATACTATTCGGAACACCCGGAGCCTGCTGCTTAAGGTAGCCTTCCAATAGGTCGGTATAATCTTTTTCGAGGGAATCCTTAGCCCCCTCTTTATCAGATGCAGACTTCTCTTCTTTTCGAGATGGCACAAGGTAAGGAGGGTTGTCGACGATCAACATCCGGCGTTCAGTAAATAGTTCAGTTTCACCGAGCCTGGCCAGCACTTCTTCCAGGTTTAGAGTATTTCCATCCACTTTCTGTTTTCCAAAGTCGCTATCCTGTCCCAGAAAGGCACCGGCTAATTGTTGAACCAGTTCTTCCTGCAGATATTTCTCCTCTCCGAAAAACAGGTAAACCGGAGCATATTTGCCCTCTTTAATCTGTTTTAACATGGCCTGGCAGGTCAGCATTTTTAACCTCTCTCTTTTATGGATCTTATCCAGAGACGCCTTGATTCGGGAAGAAATATAACCAGGACGGTATAAATCTCCAGGCGGCCGACGACCATCATTACCGTAAGCAGCAATTTACCGGCATCGGGAATAACCTGGTACGTTTCTGTCGGACCTACGCCTGAAAGCCCGGGGCCTACATTGCCTATCGTCGCCGCTACGGCCGAAAAAGCAGTATCGAGATCGAGTCCCATAAATGCCAGGACGAGCGTGGCCAGGGCTGTAAGCGACAGGTAGATAAATCCAAAACCCATAACCGGCCGTAATATCTCTTCATTGATATAGGTACTGCCCAGCTTAACTGATGAGACCGCAGAAGGATGCACCAGGTGATAAAGTTCGCGGAAAGAATACTTAATCATCAGCATCCAGCGCACCTGCTTCATCGCGCCCCCGGTAGACCCGCCGCAGGCCCCGAGAAACATAAGCAATAACAGGAGCACCCGGGGAAAACTGTGCCAGCTATCGAAATCTACAGTAGTATACCCGGTTGTGGTAGTAATTGAAACAACCTGAAACGCGCTCTGCCTCAGGGCAAGGAAAAGATCGCTGCCGGCAAGATCATAGGTTCTTGCAGTAACGAGCACTGTGCCAATAGCAATTACAGCCAGGTAGAAGCGCAGCTCGGGATTTTTAAAGATTTTGAAGTCACCACGAATCAGGCGGAAATAGAGGGCAAAGTTGATTCCGGCGAACAGCATGAAAAAGATAATTACAATTTCAGCCAACGGATTATTAAAAGCGGCAATACTGCCGTTATAAGTGGAAAAACCACCGGTAGGCATAGTAGTAAACGCATGGGTCAGGGCATCGAAAAAACTGATTCCGGTTGCCATCAACAGGATCAACTGGGCCAGGGTTAGGGCAACATAAATAAACCAGAGCCGGCGCGCTGTTTCAACAACCCTCGGCACAACCCTCTCTGCGATCGGTCCCGGAAGCTCGGCTTTAAACATAGTCATGCTGCGGAAACCAAAGCGGGGCAGGATTGCCAGAAAAAGGACAATAATCCCCATACCACCGAGCCACTGGGTGACTGCCCGCCAGAGCAGCAGTCCACGGGGTATACTTTCGATATCTTCAATCAGTGTCGCTCCGGTGGTGGTAAAACCTGACACTGATTCAAAAAAAGCCTGCAAATAATTCCCATCAAAAACACCATAGAAGTGATAGGGAAGCGCACCGAAAATTCCCGCTGCAAACCAGGCTATGGTAACGAGAATAAAGTTTTCGATAATATTGAGGTCCTTGCCGCGGGATGGAGTAAAATACCAGAAGAGCAACAATCCGGAAAAAGCGGTTACGAGGATGGCCTGAGCAAATGCTACCCGATCCGGCCCCTGCTCGGCAACCGACCAGATTGCCGAGAGGAACATGGTCAGGGCTAAAAATAGAAGCATTATTCCGACCAGGTAAAAAACACGCAGATGCCGCACAAGCCAACCTCCCCGTTTTTAACCACTGTTCCGCCCGGTTCGCGGGCAGGGAAATCAATCTTTTTCAAGATGGATCAGCTTATTGCGTAAATATTCTCTATCTTCTTTACCGCCAGCCGGAGCGAAGTAGCGATCCAGTATAACGCTGACTTTCGGTATGGCAAATATGATCAGGTGATCGCCCGGCATTAATTTTGTATTTCCCCCGGGAATGATTACTTCTCCCTGACGGACAATAGAGCCAATGATCATTCCGTGGGGCAGGTTTAATGATGCAATCTTTTTATTGACAACCCTGGCTGTGTCCGGCAGTACGATTTCCACAATTTCAGCTTTTTCGTCCTGCAATATTGAGAGCGCCACAACTTCTTCCCGCCGGGTCAGGCGAACAATCTGAGCTGCCGCCAGTAAACGCGGATTGATGGTACTGTCAATACCCAGGGCGCTGTATACCGGCACATACTGAGGTTTCATGACTTCACAGATTATTTTTTTCACCCCGAATTGCCTGGCCAGTAGGGCGGAAACAATATTGGTGCGATCATCCCCGGTAGCGGCAATTACCGCATCGGCACTAGCCGTATCTTCTTCCTGCAACATGGCAATCTCTGTAGCATCACCCTGCAAGACCAGGGTTTTATCCAATTGGCGGCAAAGTTCGCCACAGCGCTCAACATCCCTTTCGATTAATTTCACATTAAAAGATTGCTTGCTTTCTTCGAGCAGGCGGGCCACCTGGAGACCGATCTTTCCACCACCAAGGATTGTAACCTGGTTAACCCTTGTCTTTTCATGGTGCAGCAGGGAGCTGATATCCTTCAGGGTCCGGGTCTTGCCCAGAAGATATATTTTATCGCCGGGCCGGATCACGTCATTGCCCCCCGGAACAATAAATTTTCCATCGGGATCGCTTATGCCGACAACGATACATTCGGAATTAAGCGGCAATTTATGGAGGGGTACATCTGTTATATCAGCTTCAGCTCCGACGATCACTCCAAGCATCATAACCTTACCATGATTAAAATATTCTACTTCGCTGGCATCAGGAAAATGAAGCATCTTTGATATTTCCATCGCTGCAACCCGTTCCGGGTTGATAACTATATCGATCCCAAGCTGCTTGGGAGTAAGTACAGATGTATCCTCCGCATATCCCGAATTGCGAATCCTGCAGATCGTGATCGGAACATCGTACTGCTTGGCAAGCATGCAGGCAATAATGTTTACCTCATCAACCTGGGTAACGGCGATCATCATATCGGCCTTTTTAATATTGGCTTTCTCCAAAACGGCAGCATTGGCTCCGTTATCTTCAATAACCATTACATCGAGCGATTCGTTAAACCGCCTGGCTTTAAGCTCGTTTTTTTCGATAACGACAACGTCCTGGTTCTTCTCTGACAGGTTGCGGGCCACTTCATAACCGACCCCGCCGCCTCCGACAATTATAATATGCATTATCGTCAAAACCTTCCTTTCAGCTAAAAAAAGAGACAGCGGCTACGCTGCCTCATCAGGGAGAAAAAGTTAAATACAAAATTGCTAATGACCGTCAGTCTCAGGATTTTCTTTGTGTTAAAGCTTCCCAAGGTATACAAGCCCGCCTTGAGCCAGGTTTGCCCTGAACGGTCTGATAGGCTAATCTTATTATATACTATCAATTGCCTGGTGACAACACTATATTTTAATAAATTTATCAAATTGAAAACCTCTATTTCACCTTTATTACTGTGTTATGTAACGATCCGATTCCCTCAATCGATACTTCGAAACTATCACCCGGATTTAACGGGCCAATTCCGGCAGGAGTTCCGGTCATGATCACGTCGCCCGGCAGTAAGGTCATGCATCCCGCAACAAATTCGATAATTTCGGCCACTGGAAAAAAGTGATCCGAAGTCGGAGCTTCCTGCACCAGGCTGCCGTTTAGATAACCGCGTACCGTTAACAATTCAGGATTTTCTATACCGGTTTCAATTACAGGACCAAGGGGACAAAAAGTATCAAATCCCTTGGCATAAGTCCACTGTCCTTCCTTGGGCTGCTTGTCGCGCGCTGTAACATCGTTGGCGCAGGTGTAACCTAGTACATAATCCAGAGCTTCCGCCTTCCCGACCCGGTAAGTGCGCCGGCCGATTACAACACCAAGCTCGGCCTCATAATCAACCCTGCGGCTTTGAGTTGGATAAATTATTGCTTCACCGGGCCCGATAACCGAGGTCGAAGGCTTGAGAAAAATAATCGGTTTTTTGGGCAGTGAATGTTTCATTTCCTCGGCATGTGAACGATAGTTTAAGCCCAGGCAGATAACTTTTGAAGGCAGGCAGGGAGACATCAGCCTGACATCGTCGGCCTCAAACTGCCGACCGGTTTCTACGAACCGATCGCTGCACCAATCCGGGCCGGGATCCTTAACTTCAACAATGATTTCTTCTACAAGCTTTCCGTAACATATGGTATGCTGATCTAAAAAACGAACCAGTTTCAAAGGAGACCCTCCCCCGGTATTTATAGCAAAAAAGATAAAGAAACCCGGGTAATATCCCGGGCTTCCGTTGATAACCTACCAGTTCTCGCAGATTGTTTCGAAATGATCACGCTTGTGATAGCAGGAGGGGCAGACTTCTGGAGCTTCCAAACCTTCTTCGACATAGCCACAGTTACGGCAGTACCATTTTACCGGCTCATCTTTTCTGAATACTGACCCGTTTTTTATGTTGGTCAACAGGGCCAGGTAGCGCCTCTCATGCTGTTTCTCGGCCATGGCAATTGAATCAAAGATATCGGCTATTTCATTAAAACCTTCATCCCGAGCTGCCCTGGCAAAACCGGGATACATGTCGGACCATTCATATTTCTCGCCATCGGCGGCTTCTTTCAGATTATCTACAGTGCCGCCGATCACACCGGCCGGGAAGGAAGCCTGGATTTCAACTTCACCGCCTTCGAGAAGCTTAAAAAGCCTCTTGGCGTGCTCTTTCTCCTGGTTTGCAGTCTCTTCAAAAATTGCCGAAATCTGCACATACCCATCTTTCTTGGCCTGACTGGCAAAATAAGTGTAGCGATTCCGGGCCTGTGATTCCCCGGCAAACGCGGTTAAAATGTTTTTTTCGGTTTTAGTGCCCTTTAAGCTCAAGATCAACACTCTCCTTCTGTAATTCAGACTGTTGTTAATATTTGACCCGGGGGGGTTAATAACCTGCATATCAATATAATTTTTTGCTTTAAACTAACTTCCCCCTGGATTGAGCCAACCCGATCCGTACAAACAGCAGTAGGCGCAGGTAAGTGGCCAGGGTATACCGGGCAAAAATCAGCAACCATATGAACGATATCAGGACCGGCTTTTATTGATTCTATTTTCACGATTACTTTTCCTCCAGGCAGGAGTTTTGCCGGCAATAGCCAATTAGTTAAGTTATCATATTTGCAGGGAGGAATTTTTTTATGGCAGTTATGTACTATGACCAGGATGCAGATTTAAATATCCTGAAGAACAAAAAAATCGCTGTGCTGGGTTACGGCAGCCAGGGCCACTCACAGGCCCAGAATCTGAAGGATAGCGGGCTAGATGTTATAGTTGGCCTGCATAAAGAAAGTAAAAGCTGGGACCAGGTCAAAAAAGACGGCCTGGAGGTAGCAACTGTAAGCGAAGCATCTGAAGCGGCAGAGATAATTCAGATTCTAATCGGAGACAATGTTCAACCGGCAGTGTATAAAGAATCGGTCCTGCCGTACCTTACTGAAGGTAAGGCGCTGGTTGTATCTCACGGTTTCAACATTATTTACAACCAGGTTGTTCCCCCCGAGAATATCGACGTTTTTATGATCGCTCCGAAAAGCCCCGGGCATCTCCTGCGGAGGCTCTACCTGGAGGATGCGGGCGTTCCGGCCCTGATGGCTATTCACCAGGACTTTACCGGCAAAGCAAAAGAACTGGCCCTGGCCTATGCCAGGGGTATCGGCTCTACCCGGGCTGGAGTAATCGAGACTACACTCCAGGAAGAAACGGAAACAGATCTCTTTGGAGAGCAGGTCATCCTTTGCGGTGGAGTATCATCACTGATCAAAGCCAGCTTCGATACCCTGGTGGAAGCAGGATATCAGCCGGAAGTAGCGTACTTTGAGTGCCTGCATGAACTTAAACTAATTGTTGATCTGATTTATGAGGGTGGATTGGAAAGAATGCGCTACTCGGTCAGCGATACAGCTGAATACGGAGATCTGACCCGGGGTCCGAGGATTATCAATGCTCAGGTCCGTGAAGAAATGAAAAAGATCCTTGATGAAATCCAAACCGGCCGGTTCGCCCTTGAGTGGGTAACAGAAAACCAGGCCAATCAGCCTCAATTCAAGGCTCTCAGAAAAATTGAAGAAAATCATCTGATTGTTAAAGTCGGTAAACAGCTGCGTAAAATGATGAAGTATATTAAACCTTAATCTCGATCAGGTTTAATCGAGAGAAGCTGCTATTTCTTCCAAATCTTCTTCCGGTATGAAACCAAATAGAACCAGAAGGGCCTGGTTGACGCCGTTATCCTGCCACGCCAGGCCCGGACGGTCTTCCACCTTCAGGCGTATAAACCCATTTGTTCTTTCCAGATCGTGCAGTTTAAGCAGCAGATGATCGTCCAGATGGTTCAAAAATGTATGTATGTCTTCACCTGGATCTTCTGATTTAACCAGCAACAAGGTCATCCCGTCGTTGTGATAGATAGCCCCGCTGTACTCGGGCGCTCCCGCATCAACTAACAGCAGCTCCTCGCTTAATCTGAAATCTCCGGGTAATACAACGGGCCAGTCCGGAGGAAGGGGATCGGCTTCGGCGAGTGTAACCTGCCGGTCAGAATCTGCAACCGTTTCCTCCGGTTCATCAGCTTCAAAGCTATCATTATCAGTCCGGAGGGCGCCTACCTCATCAGCCGATTCCGGGGCCATTCCGAGATCAGCCAGGGGAGCAGAGAAATCAACTGTCCGGTAAATACCAATTCCCCCCAGGGTAAGGATCAGGCAGGCGGCGGCAACTGCTGCCGCACGGCTCCAGGTTAAACTAAATCTCCGTTTTTTTATTGATGACCGGGGTTGTTCAAGCCTGGATTCAATACGGGCCCAGGCCGGTCCGGCCGGCGGCGCTTCAATGTATTCTATTTCCTGTTTTACGGCTTCCCTGATCAGATCATCGTTCAGGTTTGGGCTTGATTTATCAGGCATTTTCCCGGTCACCTCCTTCATAGTTTAGACAAGCTGAATCCCGATCAGGTTCCAGGGATTCGGCCAATTTCTGCCTGGCACGAAAAAGGCGAGATTTAACCGTTCCGGATCGGATCTTAAGTAGATCAGCAATTTCATCTACTTTTAAGTCGTGGTAAAACTGGAGGACAATAACCTGGTACTGCTCGGGGGGAAGTGTTCTTACAGCATTTCTGATTCGATCCACTTCCAGGCTGCGTATAGCCGCTTCTTCTGTGTCATTCGATTCTGAACCTGACCGAGCCTCCGGCAACTCATCAACCAGGACAATCCTTTTCTCACGTTTCAAAAAATTACGGGCCAGATTGGATGCAATGACAGCCAGCCAGGCTCCGAATTTCTCTTTATCCTGGAGTTGATGGAGATTTTGAAACGCCTTGATAAAAGCCTCCTGGGTAATATCTTCAGCATTCTCACGGCGGCGGAGGATATTGTAAGCCACGGCATAAGTACGCTTATAATATGCTTCGAAAAGCGCACGGCGGGATTCCACGTCATTTTGCCTGATCAGTCTTGCTATTTTCTCCGGTTCCAAAATATGGTATGTCCGCCTTTCTCTCCATTGGTTTATGCCGGTTCAATATATTATAGCACCAATCCTACCATAATTTGTTACGTTAAAATGATTTTTCCCCTGTAATGGACAAAAATCAATTATGGTACAGGAACCATTCGTTCCATAATCGTAATTTCCATCCAGCTGCCATCGGTACTGACGATAATAGCGCCGTGCAAATCATTGCGGTAAGTTAAAACTTCCTTTTCTTCCAGAGCGCTGATGATGTAAGGGTGAGGATGGCCAAAGGGATTTATACCAACCTGGATTACAGCAATTTCAGGCCCGACCGCTTCCAGGAATTCTGGCATGCCCTCCAGGTAGCCTCCGTGGTGAGGAACTAGCAGTACATCGGCACTGAGATCAGCCTGACGCCTGAGAAGTTCGGTAACAGCCTCAACTTCGATATCCCCGGTAAAAAGCATCCGGATTTCTCCGTAATGGAGCAGAAAAACGATCGAGTTATTGTTGAGATCACTGTTTGTCCCCCGATGCAGGGTGCCCGGAGGCCCAATTACTTCCAGCATTAAAACTTCTCCGCAATACCAACCTTGACCTTCGCCTGCTTCGCTAATAACCGCTCCGGCCAGTTCTAACCGGCTGAGAAGGTTGTGATAATCAGCAGTTTCACCCGCGACCGGTGAAATCAGGACCCTTTCAATAACCATCTGCTCTGCCAGGGGGATAAATCCACCAAAGTGATCTTCGTGAGGGTGAGTAATCACAGCCAGATCAATCCTGCTAATTCCCTTCCGTCTTAAGAAAGGCAGCAGTACCCTATCCCCTATTTCCCCGGGATTACCCCGCCAGGCGGGCTCACCGCCGGCATCGACCATGATCACTGCTCCACAGGGAGTTTCAATCAATGCCGAGGCTCCCTGTCCAACGTCAATGAAAGTCACTGTCAACAAATCCTGTGATGGAAACAGTATCCCCGACCAGATCATTAATACTGCAAAAATTAACACTGCCCCGACAGCGATCCGGAACCGGATCCGCTTATCGGAAAGCAATCCGGGCAGGATCTCTTTAGCAAAACCAACAGGTGAAGTTTTTTCTAAATTGATGTTCCAACTATCCCGGCGGTAATAACCAAGTAAGGTGGCGGCAAGCAGGCCGTAGAAGATCAATAAAAATGTGATATCCGGAGGATTAATAGAGATATAAAACCCGGGCAGGCGGCTAAATTCGGTTATGATCAACATTAGCTCCAGCAGGGGACGGGAAGCCCAGAGCATGATTGACCCTATCATGGGAGCGAACAGGCTGAATACCACCCCGGTTAGACCCAGCCCGACAGTAAAAGCAACCAGAGGTAGCAGCGCCAGATTAAAGATAAGCGCTCCTGCAGGCAGATGATGAAAATAATATACGGAAAGGGGCAAAACTCCAATCTGTGCCCCCATGGTTACAGCAAGAGGTGATATTAAAATACGGGGGCAACCAATACAGCTTAATAATCTTTCCAGGGGGCGGTAACCGTAAACCAGGGCCAGGGTGGCCACATAAGAAAACTGAAAACCGATTGTAAACAGCAGCAGCGGATTAATGAATAGCGTAATCAGTGCGGCGAAAGCAATCGCCGTCGGCAGGTCATGCTCCCGATCCAGCAGCAGAGCGCCGAGGGCGGTAGCAACCATAAGCGCAGCCCTGAGCGCCGAAGGCCGCATTCCGGTAAGGTAAGCGTACGCGATAACCAGGATTATAGCCAGGACCAGGGGCAGATGACCCCGAAAATTAAGTCGATGCCAGAGCCCGAGAATCATTGCGGCAACCAGCCCGACATGTAAACCGGATACAGCCATCAGGTGGCCTGCGCCGGCTCTCCGAAAATTATCTTCCACCTCCTCCGACAAACGATGCCTCTGACCGAAAAGTATTGCTGTCAGCAATTCGGCGGATGGCGAAGGCAGGGTCCTGTTGATGATATCAACCATCTTTCCGCGCAGTTCGACAGCCGAACCGGCTAAAATGCCAATATCAGCCGGGCCCAATGATTGCACTCCGGCCGGGTTGGGATAGATCAGGGCATCGATCCCCCGGCTGCGCAGGTAATAACGGTAATCGAAACCTCCCGGATTACGCTGGCCGCGTGGTTGTACTATCGTTCCACGCAGACGCAGGCGTTCACCGAACCAGTAGCTGTCCTCTTTATCACTATATATTTTTACCAGCAGAGTTCCTGACACCCGATATCGGCCTTCTCCGGTCTCTACCACTTCCACCCGCAGGCAATACTCGGTATGATCAGCATAGAATAGAGGCTCATCAATCACTGTCCCCTCTAAGGTTACAGGAAAACCGCTGTAGTTAACCAAACCTCCGGCGGGATACTGCACCGCATAGAAAAAGGCAACCCCCCCGGCGATTGCGACCACCAGGAACAGGATTACCCTGTAAATATTAAGCAGTTTTGAATAAATAACAGCTACAACTAAAACCAAAATAACCCCGGCGGGCCAATGGGAACCTGACAATTGCACCATCCAGAAACGGCCAATAATCATGCCAGTGATATAGGATACGGTTGCGGCCACAAGCAACCGATCAGAGAATTCACGGCTGATATTGCTATTTCGAGTAGTTAGTGTAGTTTTAGTTATCATGGTGCGAAGTTATGAATTTCTTTAACTGATTTTATGCTGACCCCCGCTGCCCGGTTCATTAACCGGGCCGGTAAAAACTTTATCAAAGATACCGAAGGTTTTTTCCCGTTGTTCCGGCGGTGGAGCAGGTGTCAGGTACGAAACGGCAACCAGGGTCAGGATGGCCAGGATGAAAGCCGGAAAGACCGGCATAAAGCCAAAGGTCGTCCAGCGCGGCAGGATCCCGAGGTACCAGAGGTGAAGCATAACTGCCGGCAGGACCAGGGCTGCACAGGCGCCATACTTATTTGCGCGCGGCCAGTACAGGGCTCCGATCATCACCGGTAATATCACGGAAAAACCGGAAAAAGCAAAAGCAGCAATGCTTAAAATCGCTGCCGGGCGAGCCAGTGCAATATAATACGCTGCTGCGGCAAAGATAACCAGCAGAAGACGGCCCCATAGGACTAATTGCCGGGGGTTAATGCGTCTGAGACGGGGCAACAGATCTACTGTAACCAGATGGGTAACAGAGAGAAGCTGGGAATCGATCGAAGATTTGACTACAGCCAGGATGACAACCAGCCCGAGGATCATCCAGGCCGGCGAAAGGAACCGGTGGATTAAGAGCGGCACAATATTATCTGTATCTACGCCCGCTAACCCCGGGACAGCGACCGAACCCCAAACCCCCAGCAGGGTAGAAACCCCGAATATTGCCGCCAGCGCCAGCGGATAATATATACTGACCTGCTTTAAATTTCTACTGCTGCGGGTGGCAAGAATTCGTGTATACATCTGGGGGAAAACGATCACGGCAATGGAATTTATAAATGAAAAGCTAAACCAGTTTATCGGTTCAAGCTGTGGTGAAAGGGCTCTTTGCAACATTTCCGGTCTATCCTGCAAAATCCGTTCCGTAATAGCGGAAAAACCTCCGAGCGCCTGGGCTACGGCAAATAACAGCATTACTGCAACCACGAGAAAAATTGTTCCCTGAAATATATCGGTCCAGACAGTGCCTCTCATACCGGCAGGAATAGTATAAATCAAAGAAATAACAATAATAATTACCGCTGACAGCCAGTAGGGAACAGCACCGTCAGATATAGTGGTAAAGGCCAGGCTGCCGCCGATTATACTGACTACCAGGTAAGGCAGCGTGTAGTAAAGAAGTAAAATTAAAAATAACATCGCAACCAGTTTGCTATTAAAGATGCCTCCGAAGACCTGGGGCTGGGTGGCGTAACCGTAACGTTTGCCAAGTAACCATGAACGGTAGCCTACCAGGTAATATGTGAACGGGGTAATAAAGATACTCCAGCCGATCACATAACCGTAAGCACCATACCCTGCCTGATAAGCAAACCCGGCATGGCCGATGATAGTAAAAGCAGTTATATTGCTGGCGAAAAGGGCCATAAAAATAGCAATACTGCCAAGGCCGCGTCCGGCCAGAAAATAATCTTCGCTCGTTTTCAGGTTTAGTTTTGCACCGTAGATGCCAAACCCGATTAAAACAGAGACATACAGGAGCAGAATACCGATTCCCAGCGTGTTGATCATAACTCAGACGGCTCCTTATCGCTAATAAGCTTAATCACATCTGCAGGAGGATCAGGCCAGGCCAGGTTAACAATTAACCTCATCGCTAACACCGCCAGGACCGTGTAACCAACATAAAATGAAAAAGCGAAAGGCATAAACCCAAAAAGCAAAGGAATCCGGGCATCAAATTCCCAGAGCCAAAAACTGTTATGCAGAATAAACATAACCATTACGATCAACCCCACCAGGGCCAGGCGAATCCTGAATGACATTTTATGAATCCCTCCACAGAAGTTTGCCGTTAACAACCGGCCGGACATCTCTCTGCTTATTCGACGGCCTGATTATTATTCCTGCCTGCCTACAAGAATAAATAAGCCGGAGCTCTGCTCCGGCAGTATTTCAGCGCAACCAACTTAATCATGATCAGCCTTTCTACTGTTTCGGATGATCCCGTAACCGAGAAACTAATGTTCCGGCAATGAAGCCCTGCTTAATATCCATTAGCCGAATAAACTATCGCTTTAAGATTGCTCCACGCTGTATTGCTGTTACTCAATAATTACTTCCCGGGTTGCCCTAACTACTCCCCGGACCTCTGCTGCTATGGTATACCTGCCGGGGCTCCCAAACCAGATTATATCGGTGATAGAATTGTGGTCAGGGTTAACTTCATAATCACTTTCGGCCAAAACTTTTTCGCTGCTGTTATCAATAAGCTGAATAGTTACCTGCTCAGAATCGAAGGGCATATTATTGTTAAAAGAAAAATAGAATTCCTCCCCGGCTTGAAATCTATCCTGGACAGAGACAAGCTCCCAGTCATCGTCAATTTCAGGTCCGGTTTCCATCAGGGCCCCTCCCACTGATGTGCCGGTCGGCGGAAGCTCCTGAGTATTAACATCATTTCCCTCATTACCGCAGGCGGCCCCAATGAAGATGATGGTGATTATGACGGCAACAAATAAAAAATGCTTGATCATCTGATTTGTCTCCTTTCCCACTAAGCAACCAGTTACGGGCTAGTTCTTCACAGGGGTATATTATTCCTTCTGCAGGTATTATAATATAAAAGTCGGCGGATAGGTCGATTCGCCCGGGGATGGAAGGATTCATCTGTACAGATGTAGAACTGTAGAACTTGATTTTAATTAACATTACAGCCATAGGGGGAACCAGCATAATGAACTTATCCGTTCGAAAAATCGTAATTTCAGGCATTCTAGGAGCAATATCAATTTTACTGGGTGTAACCCGCCTGGGATTTATTCCGGTGCCCACTCCGGCCGGCCATGCAACAATCATGCATATCCCGGCTATTCTCGGGGGAGTACTGGAAGGCCCGGTGGTTGGGCTGATTACCGGGGCGATTTTCGGATTGTTCAGCTTTCTGCAGCCGGGCGCTCCTTTTTTTGCCGATCCGCTTGTTTCGGTTGTACCCCGCCTTTTTATTGGCGTAGTTGCATTTCTTATTTATTATTCCACAAAAAAAATCAACAATATTTTAGCCTGCATCCTGGCAGGCGCTTTCGGTTCCGCGACCAATACTGTTTTAGTCCTGGGCATGGCAACCTGGAGAGGATACCTGCCACCTGAGGTCTCGATATCGATCGGCGTCCTGCACGGAGTACCGGAGCTTATAGTTGCTGCCGTGTTAACAGTAATTCTGGTTAAAGGTATTCAGCGCATCAGGTCGATAGAGGAGTAAGCTAACGTTATACTTTGTTTAACATGTATTAAGGGGCTGTGTTGATTTTGAATCCATTTATCGAAACAACTGACCTTTCATTCTCCTACCGTACCGGCAGCAGCAATGCTGTCAGAGCTTTAAAAAAGGTCAATATGCAGGTTAAGCTCGGCGAACTACTGGCCATCACCGGTCAAAATGGTTCGGGAAAATCTACCCTGGCCCGTCATTTTAACGGGTTGTTAACAGCCAGAGAGGGTAAAGTCTTAGTAGATGGACTTTCCGCCGCCGATAAAGAAAATACGGCAGCTATACGCAGGCTGGTGGGAATGGTTTTTCAGAACCCGGACAACCAGCTGGTGAGCAGTATCGTCGAAGAAGATATCGCCTTCGGCCCTGAAAACCTGGGCCTGCCTCCTGCTGAAATAAGAGAAAGGGTCGATTGGGCTCTTGATACCCTTAATATCAGTAACCTGCGCCGCGAATCACCCAACCAGCTATCAGAAGGTCAAAAACAACTTGTCGCCATTGCCGGAGTTTTAGCCATGAAGCCGCGCTGTATCGTTCTCGATGAACCGACAGCACATCTTGATCCCCGAGGCAGACGGGAAGTTATTGAGAATGTACTCTGCCTGAACCGTATAGAGGGAATCACAATAGTACTTCTGACTCACTTTATGAGCGAAGTCGTAAACTGCGACCGGATGATTGTTATGGATAAGGGCGAAGTTAAGATGGAAGGCGCTCCCTGCGATGTTTTCCGTCAGGGTGAAAAAATACTCAACCTGGGGCTTGATTTTCCGGTCGCCGCAAGATTGTCGGCAGGTCTGCGCCGGAAAGGCTTCCCATTACCTGATCATATTATTCACATTGAGGAGCTCATTGACAGCCTATGCCAATTGAAGTAAACGGACTCTTCCACAGCTATAAAAAAGGCACCCCATTTGAGAAAGAAGTGCTCTTTGATATTAACCTTACCATTGACGATGGTGAATTCATCGGCATCATCGGGCCCACCCAATCCGGCAAAACTACTCTGGCCCAACATTTTAATGCTCTTTTTATTCCGCGGCAGGGCAGGGTAATAGTTAATGGCGCTAATACCGCCGACAAAACGGCGGACCTGGTCACCCTGAGACACAATGTAGGTTACGTATTCCAAAATCCCGATTACCAACTCTTCGCGCCAACTGTCGGGGAAGATATCGCTTTCGGCCCCAGAAACCAGGGGCTTGCAGGTGAAGAAATCGAGCATAGGGTTCGGGAAGCTATGGAACAGGTCGGACTCGATTACGGAACTTTTTTGGGACGTGATATTTACGCCTTAAGCGGAGGCCAGAAAAGACGGGCAGCCATTGCCGGAGTCTTAGCCTGTCACCCGCGGATACTGATTCTCGATGATATTACAGCCGGCCTGGATCCAAGAGGTCGGGATGAAATACTCGGGGTGATCCGTAAACTGCACCGTGAACAGAATATCACAATCATATATATATCGAACAGTATGGACGAAGTAGCGGAACTTGCTGAAAGGATCGTTGTCCTCGACCGGGGCCGAATTGCCTTTGACGGAACTACAAGAGAAATCTTCTCGCACGCAGAGCAGCTTTATGCAATCGGACTTGAACTTCCTGAAGTAATGGTTATAGCCGACAGGTTTCGGGAGCTCGGTTATTCCCTGCCTCCTGCAATCCTCAGTCTCGAAGAAGCTGTCGATGCGATTTCCACCGCTCTGCACGAAGGGCGGGTGGCTGATTAATGGAGCTGACCAAAAATATTACTTTAGGGATATACCTGCCCGGAGAAACCTTTGTCCACCGTCTCGATCCAAGAACAAAAATTATTGCGTCCGTTATATTAATTGTTTTACTTCTTTTCATTAGATCTTATGAAGCTTACGGGATCTTTTTAATCTTCACAGCAGCGGTTATCTTCATATCCGGCATTCCTCCAGGCTTTGCTCTCTGCGGTCTTAAACCAATGCTGCCAGTATTGGTCCTGATGTGGATTTTTCAACTGTTTTTATATAGAACTCCCGGTTCTGATGTAATATTCTCGTGGTGGATCTTTTCCGCCACAGATACAGGGCTGCATATGGGCAATCTGATCACCCTGCGAGTCCTCTTTTTATTTACCGTTACAACCATATTAACTTTGACTACTTCTATGGTAAGTCTCACAGATGGATTGGAAAATTTGTTGAAGCCTTTACGCAAAATCGGCCTTCCTTCCCAGGAACTGGTAATGACCATGGTCATTGCTCTTCGTTTCGTCCTGATCCTGGCAGAGGAGTTGGATAAAATTGTTAAAGCCCAGATGGCGCGCGGTGTAGCCTTCGATCGGGGCAACTTTCTTCAAAAAACAAAGAAAATATTCCCCGTTTTTCTGCCCCTGTTTATTAATGCCTTCAAGAGAGCGGAAGAATTAATTATAGCCATGGAATCGAGAAGCTATACAGGAGGCAAAGGACGGACAAAAATGAAAACCCTGCACCTGGGCAGGGTTGATCTGGCAGCAGGATTATTAATATTCCTGTTTTCCGCACTGATAGTCTTTATTATAGTTTCAATTCAACCGCAGATCTAGACCGACGGCATTCCGGGGCAACAGTTTGGCTGATTGCTACAGGAAGCTTACAGCAAATCGCTCCAGCAGAACCAGGGCTACTCATCCCTGCAGCTGCATCTGTATTTTCCACACCGGCCACTATCGTTTACCCCACCGGATCTACAGCCCGATCAAAATACACACCCAAATGAGGTGCCAACTGCAATAGCGGTGCGCACCAATTCGCTGTCCGGATCCACGCGTTTAATCCCTGAAACTGCTTCTTCGAGGGGTACAGAATCAATATCGCTTCCCCTCAGGCAGACCATTTCGTTTAAGCTCCCGGCCCGGAAAAGTTCAACCGCCTTGACACCAAACCGGGTGGCAAGAATTCGATCGTAAGAAGTGGGGCTTCCTCCACGCTGCAGATGTCCCAGGACAGTTGCCCTGCTTTCCATACCGGTTAACTTTTCAATTTCCCGTGAAACTAAGGGGCCAATTCCTCCCAGTCTTTGGACATCCCCTTTTTGCTGATAGACAGGCTCTTTTCCAACCTCAAACGCTCCCTCAGCTACCACAATGATACTAAATTTTTTACCCTGTCTTCGGCGCTGATCGATCTTTTCTGCAATACAGGAATATGCAAAGGGCAATTCCGGAATTAAAATAATATCACCGCCCCCGGCCATACCGGCATGCAGAGCAATCCAGCCTGCATTCCGGCCCATAACCTCCACAACCATAACCCGGTGATGAGACTCAGCCGTGGTATGGATTTTATCGATCGCTTCAGTCGCTGTGGTCACAGCCGAATCAAACCCAAAGGTTACATCAGTTGCCGGCAGATCGTTATCAATCGTTTTGGGGATACCGATAACCGGTACACCCAGTTTGCTGAATCGGTGCGCCAAAAATAGGCTGCCGTCACCACCGATCACTACCAGGCATTCAATATCCCACATTTTTAGGCTCTCTACAGCATCACCTGAACGATCCGCGCCTGTTTGGGAGTAATCGAGACCTCCCGGGCGGTAATCGAAAGGGTTGTCACGATTGGAGGTGCCGAGGATAGTCCCACCGCGGTTGAGAATGCCGGAAACAGCGAAATCGCTAATCAGGCAGGCATCATTTTCTACCAAACCCTTAAAACCATTGTTGAAACCGACTACCTCAATATCATAATTGTAGCTTGCCCCTTTAACAACTGCCCTGATTACAGCATTTAAACCGGGACAATCGCCACCGCCGGTCAAAAGCCCAATCCGGCGAATCTTGCGCCCGTTTTTACTGCGGGCTGAGCCTCTTCCGGCAGTTTTTTCCCGTTTCTCTACTTCTTCACCCTGTTCATTACAACCAATTGCTCTGCGGGCCAGAAGATCGCAGCGCACGTTTAGCTGATCGGTCCCATGCCCTTTGACCTTGACCCATTTGACTTGATTTATTTTTGACAACTCTAAAAGCTCATTCCAGAGATCCTGGTTCTCGACCGGATTTCCTTTGCTGTTCAACCAGCCGTTTTTCACCCAACGCTCCATCCATCCCTGGTTAAAACTGTTAATCAGATATGCGCTGTCACTGTGGAGTGTTATTTTACTGCCGGGCGGGATCGAACGTAAAGCTTCCACAGCAGCTTTTAACTCCATACGCTGATTGGTAGTTATCTCTTCCCGTCCGGAAATCTGCTTCTCCGAATCTCCATGCCTGATCACCGCCCCCCAGCCCCCGGGGCCGGGGTTGCCTGAACAGGCTCCATCAGTATAAACAATATACTCATCCGCCGACAATAGTCACCCTCCAGTCTTCGGTCAGGGCGCAAGACGAGCCAGTTCATTTAGAATCTGCTCAAGCTCCTGAATTTTTTCACCGTACCCGGCCCAGTCACCAGCCTGCTGGAGCTGAATCGCCTCTGCATAAGCTTCCTGCGCCGCGTTGATTAACTCAGCCAGCAAAGGATCGTCAACAACCGGCGGATCATCAGGCGGCAGGAGATCATCAGGCAGATCATCAGGCAGTTCATCCGGATCGAGATCCGGGGGCAAAGCATCCATTGCTCCAAAGATCCTGATCAGGGCCATTTCCAGTGTATTCTCCATGACCACCATTTCATCGTAGACAACTACCACCCGGGCCAGTTCGGGTAATCCTCCCCGATCGGCTTCTAAAAAGATCGGTTCAACATATAACAGCGCGTTGTTAATCGGCAGTACCAAAAGGTTACCCCGGATAACCCTGGAACCGGCCTGGCCCCACAGGGTAAACTGCTCGGAAATTTCAGTACTTTGATCGATCCGGTTTTCAATCTGCTTCGGCCCAAGAATAACTCTTTCCGGCGGGAACAGAAAGACCTCGACGTCTCCATAGTTGGGCTGATCACATCGTGCCACCATCCAGGCGATCATATTGTTACGCCTGTCAGGGGTGAAGGGGAGGATCTGAACAAATTCGGGCTCATCATAACCGGGAAGCTGTAAAATAGTGTAATAAGACTCCATCGGCTGCTCCTGCCCGAAAGAAAGCTCCATCGGTATTTCCCAGAGGTCTTCCCTGGTATAGAAATTGTTAGGATCGGTTATATGATATAGTCTGTAGATCTGGGCCTGAAGATTAAAGAGGTCTTCAGGATAGCGAAGATGGGCCATCAAACCCTCTGGCAATTCATCGATCGGACTAAAGATATCAGGGAAGATCCGGGAATAGGTCTGAACCAGCGGATCATCCGGATCGATTATGTAGTAATTTACGGTGCCGTGAAAAGCATCGATGACAACCTTAACCGAGTTACGGATATAGTTAATATTACCGTAAGGAGCTGAATAGGGGTAACTGCCGGTGATGGTATAAGCATCCTGGATCCAGAATATTCTCCCGTCATTCACAACGACATAGGGGTCACTGTCGTAGCGTAAAAATGGCGCAATCTTTCGTACCCGATCATGAATATTACGATCAAAGAGGATCCTGCTCTCATTGCTTAATTCATTTGAAATTAATATCCGGTACTCGCCGAACTTCAGGGCCAACAAAGCCCTGCGCATAATCGATTGCAGGGGTATGCCGGCATCGCCATCGTAAAAGATAAATTCGTTTTCGTCACCGGCGGTGGCGTAATGAAATTCCGGTGTCCCTGTATTGATAATTACATAATCGTCGGTCAGTTCGCCAAAATAGATTGCCGGGTTATCGAGTTCCAGATCACCGATCGGCGGGATATCACCGAGGAAATAGCGGGGCAGCCCTTCAGGGGTAACCTCGTTGACCGGGCTCATAGTTATTCCGTAACCATGGGTCCACTGCAACTGCATGTTTACCCAGGTCTGGGCCTGTTCGGCCAGGCGGGTTTTATCCAGTTCGCGGGCAGACAGCATGACCTGCCGGTATTCACCGTTAATCATATAGCGGTCGATATCAACATCGTTAAAGCGGTAGTAAAGTCGGATCGCCTGCAATTCGTTAAAAGTAGTCAGCAGGGGCCTGTAATCCCAGAGCCGCACATTATTGACTGTCCCCGCATTTGCCCGCAGATCATCCCAGGTAAGCACCTCGCCCGGATCGTAACGGCGCGTATCAAATTGATCTATTCCGTAAGCCTGCCTTGTAAACTCAATATTATGAGCCAGGTATTCCCTTTCGTA
The DNA here is from genome assembly GCA_007119615.1 of Syntrophomonadaceae bacterium. Taxonomy (GTDB): domain Bacteria; phylum Bacillota; class Dethiobacteria; order DTU022; family DTU022; genus SKPH01. Next base: position 72,629 of record SKPH01000028.1, read on the forward strand.
AGCAAACTCGCTCGGTTCGACTACAAAGCCCTGGATGGCAGCCGGGTAGGCCCACCCTCCCAGGAGTGAAACACCGATCAGGACTAAAATACCGTACAGAAAAATACGGTAACGGCGTAAAAATATATTGGCCAGAAAAATAATCGCAATTATGCCGGCCAGAACCATCAGAATCATCAAGACCGTGTAATTGGCGTTTATGTCTGTGTAACCGGCGCCGTAGACCACTCCCCGATCGGATAGGACCAGCTCCAGCTGCTTGAGCCGGTAGTCCCAGGCCTTTAAGCCAAATATCAGGGCGAGCAGCACAGCCAGGTGGCTAATCCCCTTTAGCGGAGGAAGCATCCAGCCCTGTTTTCCCTGGGACGAAGGGTTCAGCAACAGGTAGATGGCTCCGACAACGAGTAGGCTGATCACCAGGGTCATCATCAAAAAGCCATAAATGAAGCGATAGAAAGGTAAACCAAAAACATAAAAACTTACATCAGCCCCAAAAACGGGGTCGCTGATATTAAAAGCAACCTGGTTAAAATATTTCAACGTTTCCATCCAATAATTTCCGGAATAACCCGAAAGCATGTAGGCGATTATACCCGCGGCTGCCAGAAAATAAATAGTAAGACGGCGCGGTGTCATATAGCGCATTAAACCTGTAGCCATTAACTTTTCCCGCAGGGCCAGGTTGGGGAAGCTGAGAATATAACGTCTGGTAAACATCAGGTTAATGAATAGAAAAACAAAGAGAAAAACAAAGCCGCCAAGGCGCAAACCCCAGCGCGTCAGGTTCTGAGTCCAGAAAGCCTGCTCCACATCCAGGTCCTCAAACCAGAGTAGATCGAGATAAAAGTTTGTCCCGGCCAGCAGGAGTGAACCGATAACAATTGCAATAAACAAGATCAGTATAAAACGGCTACGCAAGATAATCCCCCCAGCAAAATAAATACCGGCGCTCGACCGGCTAATATCATCTTAATTTAATTACATTTTAGCTTACTCCGGATCGTTTTGTCAAAACCAATCTGAAAACCATCG
>SKPH01000040.1 GCA_007119615.1 Syntrophomonadaceae bacterium
CCCCGGCCGTAGCCGTGCTGGCGTCGCTGCAGATGCCTGTCAAGATCTGATTTCTTCAGCTCGAGCCCTGCAGGCAAACCTTCAACTATGCACGTTAAACAGGGTCCGTGTGATTCACCGCTTGATAGGTAACGCATATTTTAAAACCCCCGGATAAAAGTTGTCAATCAGAAGTCGGAACTGGGATCGGGCAAATTATTAACCGCTTAACCGGCAATACTGACTTCCGACAACAATTCTCACTTTGTTATTTCGGGAATATCAGCTAATGCTAAAAACCGGTAATCATTTTCTGAGGCCAATTTTACAACCTTCGAGTTCGAGAAGCAACTGCTTCCAGCCGGGAGGACCGCTGAAACCACCGATCCTGTTATTACTGCCGATCACCCGGTGGCAGGGAACTATTATCGGGTGGCGGTTGGCTTTAAGGGCCTGGCCCGCCGCTCTCCAGGCCAGGGGAGAACCGGCACGCTCGGCAGCTTCCCGGTAGGTGCAGAGCTGCCCGTGAGGGATTTCGCTAACTTTTTCAAGCAAAGTGGAGGTAAACGGCCGGTAACCGCTGCGGTCAAGAGGGTAATCAGTCCAATTAACTTTCTCTCCCTTAAGATAGCGCTTAAGGTCATCGGCCAGCCGGGGCCAGGGCAGTTCCCGGGCAGGATATTCCCGCCCCGGCTTCGAGCCCGGGAAAAAAATTTCATATATGCCCGCACTGCTGAATAAAATTAAAAAAACGCCCTTTGGCGTATCAATCTCCGCCTGGTACAGCTCTGTCAAGTTAAACCCTCCTTTAACCCTGTTAGGATCAAGCTCCTGTTACAGGGATACGGCGCTCTTTATCCGCTTTTCGAAAACTGCCAGTTCCCGGTAGCCGGTTTTTTTTAATATATCCACGGCTTCCTCGAAGTAGCGGCCCACCTGCTGCGGGCCGTGGGCATCAGATCCCATAGTCACAGAAACCCTTTCAGCAAAACATTTTTCGAGAAGGGAGCCGTCCGGATAAAACTCCCCAACCGGTGCGTCCCTTCCGGCAGTATTAAGCTCAACACAGGTCCCGGTTTCACCCAGGACTCGCGCCGTCTCGGCCCACAGGGGCTCCAGGTTATACGAAGGCCGGTAGCCGAATTTCTTGATTACGTCGATGTGCCCGATAATATCAAACAGACCGCTCCTGCACATATCCCAGACCAGTTCAAAATAAGTATTATAAAGCCGGTCCAGATCCCTCTCCCTGTAGGTGTCGGCATATACCGGATGCGTAAAATCCCAATCATCCATAAAATGGATTGAACCGATCACATAATCGAAACTGTACTGTTCAAGGAGCCCGGACAGTTTGTCTTCAGTGCCGGGAAGATAGTCTACTTCGATACCGAGCTTAATATCGACCCTGCCGCTGCTTCTTCTCAAAGCATCTATTTCCCTGATATAATCTTCAAGTTCAGCAGGATTCATTGTAACCTGGTTACGGGGGCTGTATCCAAGCAAACCCAGGGGAAAATGGTCGGCAAATCCAATTTCCCTGATATTTTTTAGTTCAGCTTCAGCCAGGTATTCTTCCGGGGTGCCGGTAGCATGGCAGCAGCGCGAGGTATGCAGGTGGTAATCAATCATTGTTTTGTTCCTGCTGCTCAAAACCGGCCAGGGTATTAAAAAAACAGGAATACCGGCCGGTATGGCAGGCCAGACCGGGGCCAAGAGGCACAACCCTGATCAGCAGCGTATCGGCATCACAGTCGGCAAAAATAGACCTGACTTCGAAAAAATTGCCCGAGGTCTCTCCTTTAACCCAGTATTCCCGGCGGCTGCGGCTCCAAAAACAGACTCTGCCTTCTGCTACCGTGCGTTTAACAGCCTCTTCATTCATATAGCCGACCATCAGAACTGCATTATTCCTGTGGTCCTGAATTACTGCCGGGATAAGGCCACTCTGATCATATTTGAGCTGCCCTGTATCCAGCGGCAGCAGATTTTGGTCTTTACTGACATTTTTCATGTTCCATCCTCCATCTACTGGTATCTATATATTTGGTTTGCACTTTGCATTGAATTTTCCGTATATCACCCGAATACCGCCATGGCATCAGGCAGGGTCAATTGGTTGGAATATAAAGCTTTACCGATGATCACACCTTTGACCCGGCTTACGTAAGGTTTCAGTAAAACCAGGTCGTCCACCGATGAAATGCCGCCTGACATGATCACTTTCAGCGACGTATGTTCCAGGATTTCTTCCAGGCCTTTAAGATCGGGACCCTGCATTGTCCCGTCGCGGTCAATATCGGTGTAGATAATCTCATTAACACCCCACTCTTCGATACGGAGGGCCAGTTCAACTGTTGTAACCGCAGATGATTCGGTCCAACCTTTGACAGCGACCACGCCATGACGGGAATCGATGCCGACCAGCATTCTCTCACCGTATTCAGCAACAATTTTACGAGCCAGCTCCGGCTGCTCAATGGCAATGGTCCCCAGGATTACCCGCGATACGCCCGCAGAGAGCGCTTTTTCAACCGCTTCCGCCGACCTGATTCCGCCGCCCAGCTGCAGGGGTATGTGTACCTCTTCGCTGATAGAACAGATCACCTTTTCATTTTTGGAATGGCCGCTAAAAGCTCCGTCAAGATCAACCAGGTGAAGCAGTTTTGCGCCCAGCTGCTCCCACTGCCGGGCCACTTCAACCGGGTTATTCCCGTAAACGGTTTCCCGTTCAGGATCACCCTGGTAAAGGCGGACAATGCGGCCGCGACGTAAATCAATGGCCGGTATAATCAGCAAACCGTTCACCTCACTCCAGCTTCCCCTTGGTTGACAGCACGCCGTCCAGTCCTTCCAGGGCGGATGATGCTTCATTTAATGCCCTTGCGGCGGCCTTGTATGACGCTTCAATAATATGATGCTTATTGCGACCGTAATTCATCACCAGGTGCAGGGTCAGGCGGCCCTCGTTAACAAAAGCCTGCCAGAACTCCTGAAACAGTTCCGAATCCATTGTTCCTACCGAACCGGGAGTCATGGAAAATTGATAATGCAGCCAGGGCCTGCCGGAAAGATCTACGGCCGCCGTAACCAGCGATTCATCCATCGGAACAGCGGTAAAACCGTAGCGCCGGATTCCTTCCTTGCCGCCTAAGGCCTGGCGCCAGGCCCGGCCCAGGCAGAGGCCGGTATCTTCCACCAGGTGATGAGGATCAACCTCGGTATCGCCTCCGGCCCTGACAGTCAGGTCAAAAAACCCGTGGCGGCACCAAAGCGTTAGCATGTGTTCGAAAAACGGAAGACCCATCTTCAGGTCGGCCTTACCGCTTCCGTCCAGGTTCAGTTCAAGATTAATATCGGTTTCAGCAGTTTTACGCTCAACTTTTGCCCGACGGTTCATTGATCTGCCTCCTAATCAATACTGCTCTGGCATGGGCTTCAAGGCCCTCGGCCCGGGCCAGGGCGGCAATTTGAGATAGCGATCGATCCAGTGCTTCGGAAGAGTAACTTA
>SKPH01000043.1 GCA_007119615.1 Syntrophomonadaceae bacterium
CACAGGATACCCGATAAATACCCGTACTGCGATAAATATAAAAAAACCCGGGGGGCCTGAGGGCCCCGTTTTCCCTTTAAGCAAGCTTGACCTGGTAAGCCTTAATATCCTGATCGAGCAGTTTGGAACCTACTTCCTCGAATGATTCCGGGCTGCCGCTGACAAAGAAACGGTAGCGGGGGTTGTCAGTAGTAAGTGGATTGGACATATCGCTTTTGTTCAGAATAGATTGAACCTCAGCTGCAATTTCCTCGGCAGAATTTATCAGTTTAACAGAGGGGCCTACTACTTCCTGGATCAGGTCTGACATCAGTGGATAATGGGTACAACCGAGAATCAGGGAATCAATATTTTCACCGACCAGGGGATCCAGGTATTCATGAGCAACCTTTTTTGCTTCCGGAGTATCTACAAGGTTGTTTTCCACCAGCAGCACAAATAAGGGGCAGGCCTTGCTGACCAGGTGCAAACCACCGTTTTGCTCCCTTAATTTTTTTTCATATGCCGAGCTGTTGATTGTCCCCACGGTCCCGATTACACCAATCCTGCCGCTGCTGCTGTGGGCAAGGGCAGCCCGCACACCCGGTTCAATTACACCGAGAACAGGATGTTCGCATGCCTTTTGATAGGAGGATAAACCTGCCGCAGTAGCGGAATTGCAGGCGACAACAACCATCTTAATCTCCTGGTGCTGGAGGAAATCAATCATTTCAAAAGCAAAGCGGCGCACCTCTTCATAAGGGCGCGGCCCGTACGGCATGCGGGCGGTATCTCCGAAATAGATTATACTTTCACTGGGCATCAGCCTGCTTATTTCGCGGACTACAGTTAACCCACCCACGCCGGAGTCGATTACGCCGATTGCCTTGTGCGCCCTGATCAGGTGTTTTTTATAATTATCGGCCACTATTTCGCCTTCATCCTTGAAAAATAGCCCCCCATAATCCTGCGGGTATCATAAATAGATATAACTGCGTCAGGATCAAGCTGTTTCATTTGTTTCAACAGGGTGGGAACTTCTTTGCGTTTAAGCAGTACCTGTAGATTATTATGTGCCCCTTCTTTGCCGTAGCAGGGTGCAGAGGTAACGCCATAACCCATCTCGCGCAGGGATTCTTCAAGGGTGCCCCCGTTCTCCACAGTAATAATCTGAACATGGACAAAACCAATAGCGATCATTTCTTCTATTTTACTACCGACAATGTTACCTGTAGCAAACCCAAGCCCGTAAACCAGGATATTTGACCATTGATCGATATTGGCAAGAACCATACTCAGGGCACCAATATAGATGATCGCTTCAAAAAACCCGATTGCAGCAGCAGCCACGCTGTTGCCCCTGGTCAAATATATAATCCTGATTGTGCCCAGGCTTACATGGACTATCTTGGCAAAAAATATTGCCAGTAAAGTTAAAAATACAAACACTTAAAAACCTCCCGGGATACAGTAGAAACTTAATTTCAACTGAACATTAGACCATATTGTAACAACCTGCTTCGGGGCTGTCAATCAGAAAGAACACAATTGTTTTTAACCATGCCAAAGCGGCGGGGTTTCCGCCGCTTTAATAGCGCTGTGACGACAAACTTTATGAATCCGGACTGCCTGTTTAATCCTGGTGTATATTTACCGGAAGTGTCCCATTTTGTCCGAACGCGAAGCAACAAGTTCCAGGGCATGCAGGTTTTTAACCCGGATAAAGGTCCCCTTCATTCCAAGAGACCTGGATTCAATAATGCCGGCGCTTTCAAACTTGCGCAAAGCATTTACAATTACAGATCGGGTTATGCCCAGGCCGTCTGCTATCTTGCTGGCTACAACAATACTTTCATTGTTGCTGATGTTTTTAAGGATTTCACGAATTGCTTCTACTTCTGAGTAGGAGAGGCTCTCGAAAGCCCCTTCAGCCAGTTCCCTGTTTCTGATCTCTTCTTCTTCCTGATCGGCGATCCGGTGGATGATGCTCATACCGATCAGGGCTGCACCGGCTTCGGCAAGGATCAACACATCCGTATCGAACTCGCAGGTGGGGTGGTACAGGAATAGGGTTGCCACCTTGTTGACTTCACTCTTGATCGGAATAACAGTAAATAGTGAACCCTTCATTGCGGATACCGGGGCCTGCTTTTTCCCCACTGCTTCATCAGGGTAAAGAATGTTCATCAATGTATCTTCGGTTTTGACAGCCGTCTGCAAAAAGGAATCTCCGGCCAGGGATTCTTCTTTGACCAGGCTCTTAAAGTATTCATCTGTCTCGATTTCATCTATGGCGTCGGCCAGGATAGTGCCTTCTTTATCCACCAGCAGAACGGCGGAGCAGGTCACACCGGCAATAGCTTTAACTCCATCTTTAAAAAGAGTTTCCTGACTCTCGGGACGGAGGAATACTTTGTGCAGGTTTTTTATTTGTTCCAGTATTTCGATGAAAGTCATCGGCAGTACCTCCTTTCATTTGTTATAATACATAATATTGGATATGTCAATAATATTCAAACATTTTTTGATATAGTCTTTATGATTGCTAATTATTCAATTTGAGGATTATTTTCCGCCGGAATAACGGGACAGGTATTTTATTGCTTATTTGGGCCCGGACCTGAAGAGATCCGCAGCCAGCCTGTATACTTCTTTCAGGGGCAGTCCGGATTTCCGGGCTATCTGCCGGCAGTCTTCATATTCCGGAGCAAAATGCAGGGGGGATTTTTCATCCGCTACGGAGCTGTATTTGATCCTGACCGTTCCCCACTCGGTTTGGACAGCTATTGAATCCCGGGAACGCATAATCTTACGGGCTGTAGTCATTCGGAGCCCCAGGGTTGAGGTTTCGTAAAAAATTATTTCCTGCAACAGCCCGGCCTTCTCAGGAGCTGCAAGGACACTCAGCTGGACTGCAGGCCGGTTTTTTTTCATTTGCACCGGGGTAAAGAAAACATCAAGAGCGCCAGTCTCAAAAAGTTTTTCCATCAGGTAACCGAACACCTCGGGGTTCTGATCATCGATATTGGTTTCAATTATAACCACTTCTTCCTCATAAGCCGGTTCAGAAAGGTGGCGGATGCCTGATATCAGGCGCAGAAAGTTGGGATATCCCGGATCGATAGTGCCGGCTCCGTAACCGACCGCTTCAATATTAAAAGCCGGCATGGGACCGAATGAATCGGCCAGGGTGGTGACAATTGCCGCCCCGGTCGGGGTAACCATCTCAAATTCACCGGCACATCCTTTAACAGGCGCCTTGCGTTTGGCTAAAAGCTCCAGGGTAGCAGGAGCCGGCAGCGGAAGTCTGCCGTGGGCCGACTGCACTTCGCCTCCGGCGGCAGGCAGCGGCGAACAGTAGATACGATCGATTTCCAGTAAAAATAATGCTGAAGCGGTACCGACAATATCAACTATGGCATCTACCGCCCCCACTTCATGGAAGTGGACTTTTTCAACAGGGATGCCGTGAACCGCAGCTTCGGCCTCAGCGAGCCGACGAAATACGGCAGTGCTTTTCTCGCGAACAGGCAGGGGCAGATCGGAGTTTTCGATCAGCCCGGTGATATCCGCAAGGTTCCTTTCGACAGGCGGACTGCCATCCAGTCGGACCAGAGCCCTGGTTCCGGCAATTCCTCCCCGTTTAACCTTCTCTGCTTCGAGGCTGTAGCCTCCCAGTTTAAGTCCGCCTAAGACTTCCCGGAGGCGTTTTACCTCTAAACCGCCGTCGATCAGAGCACCGAGGGTCATATCACCGCTTATGCCGCTGTAGCAATCAAAGTAGAGAATTCTTTCATCCGGTGAGTTTTTTATACTCATTTGCCTGCATCACCTTCTCCAACCCTGTTTATCAGGGCGGCCATGTGGCCGGCGCCATAACCATTGTCGATATTAACCACTGCCACGCCCGTAGCACAGCTGTTTAACATGGTCAGGAGAGGGGCTAACCCTCCGAAATTGGCCCCGTAGCCGACACTGGTCGGCACAGCAATAACGGGGCAGGTTGCCAGCCCCCCGACCACGCTGGCCAGGGCGCCTTCCATCCCCGCTACAACAACTATCACCCGGGCTTTACTTAACTTGTCCCAGTTGTCGAAAAGGCGGTGTATTCCCGCTACACCGACATCAAAAAGGCGTTCAACACGGCTGCCGATCAGTTCCGCTGTCAGCGCCGCTTCTTCTGCTACCGGCAGATCCGCAGTTCCCGCCGATACTACCGCCACACAGCCAACCGGGTCGGGTTCACTTTCACCACGGATAACCAGGGCTTTAGCCTGCGCGTGATATTCAGCATCGGGGTGTTTTACCCTGACCGCATTAAAAACTGCCGGTTCCGCCCGCGTTGCCAGGACTGTACCTCCTGAGGCGGCCAGGCAGTCAACGATAGCTACAACCTGCTCAATTGTTTTGCCTGGGCAGTAAATAACCTCGGGGAAACCACGGCGCAGGTAACGCTGGTGGTCAACCCGGGCAAAGCCGAGATCTTCATAGGGAAGCATCCGCAAGCGCTCTACGGCCTGGTCAATGCTGATCCGTCCATCCTGCACCCCAGCAAGCATTTCCTGTAGTTTTTTTTCGTTGATGGCCCTGAGCTCCCTTCTATACGGTCATTTTTATAAAGTATAACACACAACCGCAGCTTCCATAAATTGAACCTTTGATTTGATATCTGTCACTAGTCATGTTACACTTTACTATGATCAAAACGTTCGCTGATAGGCACACTTACGAACTTTATATAACTGGCAAATCAAAACAGTTTCCGTCAGAAACTATCAGACGTGCGATACGCAAGCTTGAATATATTGATCTGGCATCAAGCTTGACAGATCTAAAGGTTCCTCCCAGCAATAGGCTACACGAACTTGAACATGATAGAAGAGGGCAGTATTCAATTTCTGTAAATGATCAGTGGCGGATATGTTTTCGGTTTAGCGGTGGTGATGCCTACGATGTAGAACTAACTGATTTCCACTGAATGGAGGTGTAACATGAACATTCAAAATAGTAGTCAAAGGACAGTCCGGCCAACCCATCCCGGTGAGATGCTGCGGGAGGATTTCATGCCAGATTATGGTCTTACTGTTAAGAGTCTTGCGGAGGCATTAGGGGTTTCACGCCAAACAGTCAATGAGCTAATTCTGGAAAGGCGGGGGGTAAGCCCGGAAATGGCGCTCCGACTTTCGCGCTTATTCGGTAATGCACCGGAATTCTGGCTAAACGCGCAATGTTCCGTAGATCTCTGGGATTCTTCCCGCAGACTCAAGTCAGAAGTAGAGCGAATCCGCCCCTTGAAAACGGCTTGACCTTTCTTTCTTCTCTTTGGAAGTAAACGAATCAGTGTTTTCTTGACCCGGATGCCAGCAGGGGGCATTTCTCCAGTGGAGAGATGCCCCCTGATTTATTATCGATCCTGCTGCTTCCCTAGTATTCGGCCGGAAGCTCGTTTAGCTCGGCCAGACTGAAGACCGGGCCGTCTTTACAGACATATACAGGCCCGAGGTTGCAGCGTCCGCATTTGCCGACGCCGCATTTCATGCGCATCTCGAGAGTGGTAATGACCTGCTCCGGAGAAAATTGCAGTTTATCGAGCGCCTGCAATACAAATTTGATCATGATCGGAGGGCCGCAGGTGATAGCGATACGGTTTTCGGGAGTGAAAGCCAACTCTGAGACATAGTTCGGGACAAAGCCGACGTTACCATCCCAATCAGGGAATTCGGCATCAACGGTCAGGTAAACGCTGGTATCCGGTTGTTCACGCCAGGTTTCTCTGACCTCGCTTTTACGAATCATATCGGCCGGAGAACGGGCTCCGTAAACAATATCAATATGCCCAAAATCCTGGCGGTGGTCAAAACAGTAGCCGATCAGAGAGCGCAAGGGGGCGAGACCGATTCCTCCTCCGATGAAGAGAAGATCTTTGCCCTTCATTTCATCTACCGGGAAGCCGTTGCCGTAAGGACCCCTGATCCCGATCTGCTGGCCGGGAACCAGGCAGTGCAGCGCACCCGAAACGCTGCCGACATCTTTAATGCTGAACTCGAGGCATTCCCTGCATGTTGGCGAGGAGGTAATTGAAAAGATCGCTTCCCCGACAGGAGGAACCGATAGCATGGCGCATTGACCGGGCATAAAGTCGAATGGCAGCCCTTCTTTGCCGACCACTCGCAGTGTTTTTATGTCGGGGGTTTCTTCGGTTATATCCAGAATAGTGGCCATGTGAGGCATGAGCAAATTAGCGCTTTTCAATTTTCTCACCTCCGAGAGCTTTGATTGCCTGAACAATATCGAGATTCACCGGACAGCTGCGCAGGCAGCGGCCGCAGCCGACACAGGCAATTTCATCGTGGATTTCCGGGTAGTATTGCAACTTATGTAAAAACCGCTGCCTGACCCTTTCTTTGCGTTCGGGCCGGGGGTTGTGGCCGCCGGCCATCTCGGTGAAGTGGCCATACATGCAGCTATCCCAGCAGCGAAACCGTTCTCCTTCCGCCTCATGTCCAAAGTCTTCGACATCGAAACAGTAGCAGGTTGGGCAAACATAGGTGCAAACACCACAACCGAGGCAGCTTTTATAGAGCTGATCCCAGGCCGGATCATCAAAACGATCTTTCAGGTTTTCGGCCAGGCCTTCAAGCTGCAGATTGAAATCAGCAGTTTGAACTGCTTCCCGCGAAAAAGTTTCTTCGGGAGCGTCCGCCAGCAAATCGCCGGCCTGCTCCAGTAGTGCTGCGCCTTTTTCAGTTCTGGACTCAAACAGCATCGAATCGTCTGAGAGGTGGGCCATTATATCCGCACCGGGAGCATCCGCCGGATCGACCCCGAAATCGCCGCAGAAGCAGAACGGGTCGGCCGCGCTGCAGGACAGGGCGATTACGGTCGTGTTCTCTCGCCTTTGCTGGTAAAGGGCATCGGGAGGTTCCTGGCCCAGAAAAACCCGATCAAGGAGCTCGATCGCTTTCAGGTCGCAGGGATGCACGCCAAATGCCGTGACCGGCTCACCGGGTTCGACCGGCGTCATTTCAAGCTGTTTACCGCTGCAGCGGTAATGCATGAAGGTTTCTTCTCTTGGCAGGAATAGATCTTTAGGCGATACCGCACTGTTGACCGCATCCAGGTTAATTTCAGCACCTTCAAACCAGGGCTGAAACAGTACCACGGGTCCATCCTGGATCGGCAGGAAAAGAGGTCCCTGCTCTGAGAGATGTGCCCAGAGTTCGGGGAGCTTTTCCCTGGCAATTATTTTTTTCATTTTGACCACCTCACTTTTCCGAAAAAGCCGCCGGATCGTCGGGCCGGTATGTCAGCAGGGGCGGTTCAAGTTCTGCGTCGAGGCCGGCTTCGTAGTCTCCGTACAGCTCGTTGATATCTTTGATCAGTTTCCGGTTCAATTCCTGAAGCGATATCCCTACCGGGCAGGACCGCTCGCATTCACCGCAATCGATACAACGCCCTGCTCCGTGATAAGCCCGGATAAGATGGAACATAAAGTTTTCACTCGGTTGGTAGGCGCGTCCCTGCCAACGCGGGTTTTCCTGCTCCACAAAACACTCGCGGCAACTGCAGTACGGGCAGGCCTGGCGGCAGGCATAACAGCGCAGGCAGCGTGAAAGCTCTTTTTCCCAGTAAGCAAATCGTTCCTGTGCCGACATCGCCTCCAGTTCTTCAACTTTTTTAAACCGCTCCGGAGATTCTTTTTCACCCTGCGGGGGCAGGAGCATCTGGTCGTAAACAGCAGGGTCGGGATAGATACATCCTCTGCACTTATCGAGGAGCATTTCATCCCGGTCGGCTTTTGCCTCTCCTTCGGCTGTTATCAGAACTACCTGTCCGTTTTCTTCAGTTATACTCAGAAGCACGCTTCCGGCTTCTGCGGCTAACCGATCATAATCAAGCATTCCGGGACAGGGCAGGCCGTAAAGGATTACCCGATCACGCGGAACCATATTATCCTGAAGCAGGCGGTTAAAAGCACGGGCGTCACAGCCTTTAACCAGCACTCCAACTTTGTTATGCTCCTTAAGTTCCTCCAGCAAATAGCGGCTCAAATTCACCGCGCAGAATGAATCCCAGGCCAGTTTTTCCAGATCTTCTTCACTTTGGGCGAACAGGGGACGGGACTGCCACCAGTAATGGCCCTTTTCCCAGCCGAGCAGTAAATCGATGCGGCCGCCGAGCAAATCCTGCTTGACAGCTTCGCGTATTTTTTCGATCTGCTCTAAGTTATGTTCTGCCATCGGGCATCCCTCATCTTTCCGTTCGGCCCGAGGGCCTTAATCTTGTTCGTCATATCCGCCATCTCATCGGCAAACTTATCACCTTCAGAACTTGAAATCCAGCGTACCTCGAAACGATCGGGCTCCACACCGGTAAATTCAACTAAACGTTTAAAGGCGGATAGGCGGCGGCGCACATGATAATTTCCGGTACTGTAGTGGCAATCGCCGGGATGGCAGCCGGCCACGAGCACCCCGTCGGCCCCGCGCTGGAAAGCGCGCAAGATAAACATTGGGCTCATGCGACTCGAACAGGGAACCCGTATAACCTTGACATTGGCCGGGTAACTCATGCGGCTGGTTCCGGCCATATCTCCACCGGCATAACTGCACCAGTTGCAGCAAAATGCGACAATCAGGGGCTCCCAGCCGGCAGCATTTTCATTTACCGCTGTAGACATATGGCATCCACCTCCGCCAAGATTTGTTCATTACTAAAGCCTTTCAGGTTAATCGTACCCGAGCGGCAGGCAACTGTGCAGGAACCGCAGCCTTTGCAGAGAGCCGGGTTAACTTCGGCCACGGTGCGTTTTAAAGTCCCCCCGTGGTAACGCTCTTCTATCTCAACAGGGCTAATCGCACTGTAAGGGCATACCGCTTCGCAGTAAAGGCATCCGGAACACTCCGCCTGATTCACTTCAGCAGTACAGGCTTCTCCCTGCAGCTTATCCTTGGAAAGCAGGCCGATCGCCTTTACCGCCGCTGCGCTGGCCTGAGAGACCGTATCGGGTATATCTTTTGGTGATTGGCAGGCCCCGGCAATAAATACCCCGGCTGTGTGAGTCTCTACCGGTTTCAGCTTCGGATGGGCTTCGTTAAAGAAGTTGTAGCTGTCGCTGTTGATGCCGACCAACCGGCCCACTTCAGGAGCATCGCAGCGGGCTATAGAGGCAGCTGCCAGCACTACCATATCGGCATTTATTTCGATCAATCTGCCGCTCAGGGAGTCGACACCGCGCACTACAAGGTGATCCTCCTCGGGGAATATTTTACCGACCTGCCCGCGCAGGTAGGCAACATCGTACTCCTCGGCGGCCCGGCGCTGGAATTCTTCATATCCTTTACCGGCTGTGCGCACATCTATATAAAAGACATAACTTTTGGCATCGGGTACTTTCTCTTTCAGTAGAACAGCCTGTTTCGCTGTATACATGCAGCAAATCTTAGAACAGTAATTCATCCCTCGCGCTTTATCCCGGGAACCGACACACTGGATAAAGACCACTTTTTTCGGCGGCTTGCCGTCGGAAAGACGTACTATCTTGCCGCCGGTCGGCCCGGAGGCATTGAAGAGTCGTTCAAATTCAAGGCCGGTGAGGATATCGGGATGCTGTCCGTAGCCATATTCCCCGTAGATGGTGGGATCAAGCTGGTCAAAACCTGTAGCCATGATTATAGCGCCGTAACGCCGCTCGATGATTTCATCCTGTTGTTCGTAATCGATTGCCTGCGGAGGGCATTCTTTCTCACAGATCTGGCAGCGTCCCTTCCTGAAATAAAGGCAGCTGTCGCGATCGATTACCGGTACATTGGGCACTGCCTGGGCAAACGGCACGTAGATTGATTTGCGTTTGGCCAGGCCCATTTCGAATTCAGACGGGGCCTTGGAAGGACACTTTTCCCAGCAGATACCACAGCCGGTGCATTTAACGGAATCTACATAGCGGGCTTTCTTTTTAATCTTTACGTCAAATTGGCCGACAAAACCTTTCACTTCTTCAACCTCGGAATAAGTGAGTAAATTAACATTCGGGTGCTGAGCCGCCTCTACCATTTTCGGGGTCAGGATACAGGCAGAGCAGTCGAGCGTGGGAAAGGTTTTCTCCAACTGGGCCATCCTTCCGCCTATGCTCGGTTCGCGCTCTACAATATCGACTTCATAACCGGCTTCAGCAATATCGAGAGCTGCCTGGATACCGGCAATACCTCCCCCGATAACGAGGGCCCGCTTTTCAACATCAAGCCGGGGCGCTTCAAGGGCGGTATTTAAAGCAGCCTTGGCAGCAGCCGCCCTGAGCAGGGAGATAGCTTTAGGTGTAGCCTCTCCCATATCTTTATGAACCCAGGAGCAATGCTCCCTGATATTGGCTACCTCAAGCAGATAGGGGTTCAGACCTGCTTCAGCGGCAGCCTTGCGGAACGTGGCTTCATGCATCCGCGGGGAGCAGGTGCCGACTACCACCCGATCGAGATCCTGTTCTTCTATAGCTTTCTTAATGATATCCTGCCCCATTTCGGAACAAAGATACCGGTATTCATCAGCATGGACCACTCCGGGAAAATTGCGGGACGCTTCAACTGCCTTGTCTATATCAACGGTCCCGGCAATATTGGTGCCGCAGTGGCAGATAAATACTCCTGTTCTGGGCAAATTCCCCAACCTCCTTTACTTGTTATATTTTCTAAAGCCGCTGACCAGGGCCTGCTGGGGCAATTTCTCCAGCTGTTCCGGCGTCAGGTCGGCGGGACCGAATTTATTGCCTTCGCGGCAGCGAAGCACGGAGAGGCGAATCCCCTCCATCATTCGCGCCAGATCAATATCGCGGGGACAGCGTGCAGCACAGGTAAAGCAGGAGGCACATATCCAGGGCGTTTTACTCTCGGCTAATTCATCTTCAAGGCCCAGCTGCAGGTACCTGATCACCTGGTGGGGCATAAGATCAAGCGCCGCCGTAACCGGGCAGGCCGCACTACACTTGCCGCACTGGTAACAGCTGTTCGGGTCCTGGCCGCTCTGCGCCTTCATTTCTTCAATCAGGCGGCTTTTTTTACCGCTTTCGGTTGTCATCGCTGCGACACCTCCTCCTTCGAGCTGTCGTCACCTGCTGTTTCAACGGTGAGTCCCATTGCTTCAGCTAAAAGTTCACTGAAGTAGTACACCTTAAGAGGCTTTTTACCGTCATCCCGGGCACAGTTCTCCAGGTTATAACGGCAAAGCGGACAAGCTGTAATCAAAACCTCTGCCCCGGCGCTGCGGGCAGAATCAAGAATCCGGTCGACTGTATCGGCAGCCACCCCTTCCTCCGTAACAGAAAGGTATGCGCCGCAACATTCAGTGCGGTAAGGACTTTTAACTACATCTGCTCCAAGAGCTTTTAGCAGATCTTCCATAATTGAAGGATTCTCGGGATCGTCAAACTGCATTACCTTTGAAGGCCGAAGCAACAGGCAACCGTAGTAAGCGGCAGCTTTACGCCCTTCGAGCGGCTTCTTGACCATTTCAGCCAGTTTGTCGAATCCCAGGTCGTCACGAAGCACTTCCAGAAAATGAAGCACACGCCCTTCTCCACTGTACTCAACTTCCAGAAAATCGGTGACCTTGGTGCGGGCATCTTCATTGCGGCTCATCAATTCCTGGGCCCGCTTGAGCACATGGTGACAGGCTGCGCACAGCGATACCAGCGGCTCACCCTCAGCGGCAGCCAGGGTTCGGACAGGAGAGAGCAGGGAGATCAGTTCATCCTCATACAGAGGATATACTGCTCCGCAACACTGCCATTCGGGCAGTTCAACCAGTTCTATTCCCAAAGCTTCGGCTGCGGCCATGGTGGTATCTTCCATGTTTTTAGCCTGTCCCTTGAGGGTACATCCGGGGAAATAACGATAGCGCACTTGTAAGCGCACCTCCTAATCGGGCAGGTTATTATAATCTATATAAACTATAACATATAATTTCGGTAAATTGTAATGATACCCTTTATAACTATTAAAATAATTATTTTAAATTTTAGAATACCCTCGATAATTGCTTTTACCCCGACTTTGATTTTATTGATTTGGATTCCAGAAAGGACTGGTAACGAGAGCGGAGCGCCATTTTTCGCGCAGGTCAGGGTAACGTTCGGATAGTTCGTTTAGCAGCTGTTCCATTTCATGGCGCTTGGTTTTGCCGCTAACCGGGCAGGGGTTTTTAAACAGGGGCAGCTTTTCTCTTGCTACAAGGGAGGCGAGAGTACTTTCGGGAAGCTGAATCAGGGGGCGGATCAGGTAGAGATCGGTGCGGTCGAGATAAGTGAGGGGCTTAAAGGTATCCATGTGTCCGGTATAGATCAGGTTGAGCATAAAAGTCTGCACGGCATCATCGAGATGGTGCCCCAGGGCAACCTTGTTGCAGTTCAGCTTCAGGGCGGCCTGGTGCAGGGCGCCGCGCCTCATCTTAGCGCAGAGGGCGCAGGGATTCTTTTCTTTCCGGCGCTCAAAAACCACCCTGGCGATCGCAGTTTTTTCTACATGAAAGGGTATATCGAGCTTCTCGGTCAG
>SKPH01000026.1 GCA_007119615.1 Syntrophomonadaceae bacterium
AAGGGCCCTTCTCATGGCCAGGATTGAGGCAGTATGGATATTGAAGCGATCGATTTCTTCCCGGGATGCGCTCGCAATAGCATAGCAGTGAGCATTATAAACTATCTGATCGAAAATTCTTGCCCGCTCCATACTTGAAAGCTGCTTGGAGTCATTCAATCCAGGTATCGCCGTTCCCGGACTGAAGATAACTGCCGCAGCAACTACAGGTCCGGCCAGCGGTCCCCGGCCGGCTTCATCTACACCGGCGACTGCTGTAAAACCGTTCTCCCATAAAATATTTTCTTCCACCAGCATTTTTTGCAGGCGCGACACTTCTTTCAGGTATCTGTCCCTACGCCTGTAGAACCGCTCCAGAAGCACGGCTGTTCCCCGACGCTTGTCGGCCCTCAGCGCTGCTTCCTCTTCAGGGCTGAGCTTTTCTTTCAGTTCCAGGTATTCCGCCAGTTCTTCAATGGTCATTCGCTCAAAAGGCAATGGGCTCGTCTCCTAAAAGCTTAATATTAACGAACTGGATGTTTATTGCGGAGGTTCTTCCAGGGTCATTCTGCCCAGGACTCCACCCTGGAAATCACGCAAAACCAACCCGGCGGCCCTTTCCAGGTCAACTTTTCCTGCAGACTGCAGGCATCCCTGCGATTCTCCGATTTGCGCGAGCATCTCTTCCGCATTGCCGGAACTCAGATCCCGGTACCGTTTAACCAGCTCCTGTTTCCTGTCCTTTTCTAAGTATAGCTCAATCAGCCAGGTAGCTATACCCGGCAGGTCGAGCCTACCGGCAGGCATCGCCCCGATTACCGCTAACGGCCAGGTTGTAGCTTCTGTGATCTTGGGCCAAAGTATTCCGGGTGTGTCGAGAAGTTCCAGCCCGGGTGTAATCCTGATCCACTGCCGGCCCCTGGTAATTCCGGGGCGGTTGGCAGTCCTGGTTACCGTCTTATGAACAAAATAATTTATAAGGGTTGACTTTCCGACATTTGGTATGCCGACAAACATCATTCTAAGAGGCCGTTTTATACGGGTTGGACGCAGATTATGCTCCTGTTCTTTAAGGTAGCGAACCAATCGGGTAAGATAACGCCGGTTATAAACACTGAACGCCATCGCCAAAATATCCTGCTCCCGAAAATAATTAAGCCAGCCCTCGGTAACATCATCTTCGGCCCGGTCTGCTTTATGCAGTAACAGAAGATGTTTTTTACCTTCAATTAAGCCGGCTAAGACTGGATTGCGGCTGCTGGCAGGCGCACGGGCATCTATCAGCTCTACAACCAAATCAATTATTTTTAAATCCTGGCGCAGTACATTAACAGCTCTGGCCATAGATCCGGGATACCACTGGCCACTACTCAAGGTTTTTCCGCCTCGGTGCTGATCATTCGTGCTTCCCACAGCGGCCAAAATATAAAGAAAGCCCGGCCTTTTAAATTTTCTTCAGAGACGAATCCGACCCTGGGATCCCTGCTGTCCATACTATTTTGACGGTAATCGCCCATCAGGAAAAGATATCCCTGAGGAACCTCCACGGGCCCATAATCATAGAGCTCAAGATCTTCAAGGAGATACGGCTCATTCAGCAGCTGATCATTGATATAAACCCGGCCGCTTCTGATTTCAATTTTATCGCCTTCTATACCGATTACACGCTTAATAAAATCGCGGCCGGGTTCAAATTCAAATACAACAACGTCTCCCGGTTTCGGTTCATCAATACGATAAACCAGCTTGTTAACCATTAACCTTTCTGTTTCATGCAGGGTTGGATACATTGACCTGCCCTCGACTACAAAAACCTCAAACAGAAACAGACGGATTATTAAAGCCAATACCACTGCAATCAGAATGGATCGGGACCAGTCCCAAATTTCTGTCCACTTTCCCAATCAAATCATCTCCATAACTTTAACGACGCTCTTTGATCCGGGCGGCTTTACCGGTACGCTTGCGAAGGTAGTAGAGTTTTGCCCGGCGAACTTTACCTCTTTTAACAACCTCGATCCTGGTGATCGATGGTGAATGAACCGGAAAAATTCTTTCGACCCCGATACCGAAAGTAACCCTGCGAACAGTAAAAGTTTCTCTCGTGCCGCTGCCCTGACGCCTGATCACAACTCCTTCAAAAGCCTGGGTCCGTTCACGGCCGCCTTCAACCACCTTAACATGTACCTTGACTGAGTCTCCCGGGCTAAATTGCGGCAAGCCTTCCTTCAAATTCTGTTTTTCAACTTCTTTAATCAAATCCATCTTCCCATAAACCTCCTTCAATCACTCGATAATTATATCATACTCATTTCACTTTATGACTCCTGGTTCTTAATTGTCTCCAGGTACAACTTATCATCCGGTGATAGTTCTGCTTGATCCAGCAAGTCAGATCTTCTTTCAAAAGTCCTTTTCAGGGACTGCTGCCTGCGCCAACGGGCTATTTCCCCATGATTTCCGGACAGTAGAACCGAAGGAACTTCCATCCCCCGAAAAACCGGCGGGCGGGTATAGTGTGGATGCTCCAACAGTGATCCGGTAAATGATTCATTTTCTGACGCTTCCTCGGCGATGAATCCGGGCAAAAGGCGAACTACAGCATCAACTACGACTGCCGCAGCCAGTTCTCCACCGGTAAGCACAAAATCTCCAATTGATATTTCTTCATCGACCAAAGATGTCCTTACCCTTTCGTCAACTCCTTCATAACGGCCACAAATCAAGATCAGGTGCTTCTCTTCAGCCAACCGCCAGGCAAAACCCTGATTAAACAGGTTCCCCTGAGGCGTTAAAAGAATTACCCGCGATTCTCCCGGTCCCGATCTATTCCGTAGATCTTCGACTGCTTCAAAAAGTGGTTCAGGTTTTAAAATCATACCGTATCCACCGCCGTAGGGTGTATCATCGACCTGACGGTGACGGTCGTGGGTGTAAGATCGCAAATCAACCAGGTTTATTTCTACCAACCCTTTATCAACAGCCCTTTGAATCATACTTTCCCTGAAAGGACCGTCAAGTATCCCGGGAAATATAGTAACCAGATCGATCTTCATCTTAAACCGGCTCCCTTATAAATCGATCAGACCTTCGGGCAAATCAACTACCATACTCTCTGCCTGCAAATCGATTTTCCTGATAAATTTCCTGACTGCAGGGATTAGTGTTTTCCGGTCTTCCCGATCCTCACGTTCGATTAAAAAAAGATCATGCCCGCCGGTAATCAACAGATCACAGATCCTCCCCAGCAGTTTTCCATCAGACGTGTAAACCTGAAGGCCAATCAGTTGATCGTGGTAGTAACTTCCCTCGGGCAGAGGCATCCGCCCCTGCTTCGGGATCACAACCAGGCTGCCCCTGATCCGGGCTGCACCTTCTCTCGATTCGATCCCCTTAAATTTAACCAGCCAGAATCGGCCATAAACAGATGCTGTTTCAATCTCAAACATCCTGCGCTCCAAGTCAAGCAAGAGTTCAACCCGGACAAGAAGATTAATTCTCTCCGGAAAGTCACTATATGGGTATACTTTAACATGCCCACTGACACCATGGGGAGAAAGGACCTTGCCAATTACCGCATCACAGGTTTCATTGAACAATTTCAACAACGACCCGTTTATTTTCTTTAACTGCAGCCGCATTTACAACTGTTCTTATCGCCCTGGCAATACGACCCTGCTTTCCGATCACTTTACCCATATCATCAGGTGCAACCCTCAACTCAAGGATAATTAACCTTTCGCTTTCAACCTGTTGAACGTCAACCCGATCCGGGTCATCAACCAAACCTTTTGCTATATGTTCCAAAAGTTGTTTCATGAACAGAACCCTCCCTGCAAACTACTTATTGATGCCGGCTCTTTCAAAAAGGGCCTTCACCGTATCAGATGGCCTTGCTCCTTTTGCCATCCACTGCTGGACTTTATCTGCATCAACCTCAAAAGTAGTAGGCTTGGTAGTCGGGTTATAATACCCGATTTCTTCAATGAAGCGTCCGTCCCGTGGAAAGCGGGAATCGGCTACCACGATCCGGTAAAAGGGTTTCTTTTTCGCGCCCATTCTCTTTAATCTGATTCTTACTGCCAATATTGTCACCTCCATATATTTTATACCTATCTATATCTACCGGAATGCAAATTCCGGATTGTTCTCGCTAGAACGGAAAGCCTTTTTTCCCTTTTTTCATTTTTTTCAAAGTCCCTTTTTTCTCCAATGAGCTCATTTGCTTAAACATTTTCTGCATCTGGGAAAACTGGTTAAGCAAGCGGTTGACATCCTGAACGGTCGTGCCGCTGCCCATCGCGATGCGGCGCCGGCGGCTGCTGTTCAATACCGACGGATCCTGCCTTTCATTCTTAGTCATCGATCCGATTATAGCCTCAACTCTGGTAAAATTATTTTCATCTAAAGACATCTGCCTTACTTCCTTGGGAATATTTCCTCCCCCGGGGATCATATTCAGAATATCATCCAGCGATCCCAGGTTTTTTAGCTGTCCCAGTTGATCTTTGAAATCGTCAAGCGTAAATTGCTGGCTCCGCAGCTTCTGTTCCATCTCCCTGGCTTTAGTCTGATCAATGGATGCTTCCGCTTTTTCGATCAGAGAGAGGACATCACCCATACCCAGGATACGGGAGGCCATCCGATCCGGATAAAACGGTTCCAGGGCTTCAACTTTTTCACCCACACCTATAAATTTGATCGGGCATCCCGTCACCGCGCGAACCGAAAGCGCCGCGCCACCACGGGTGTCGCCATCCAGCTTGGTCAGGATCACTCCGCTCAGCCCGACTTTTTTATTGAAGGATTCAGCGGCATTAACTGCGTCCTGGCCGGTCATGGCATCGACAACCAGGAGAACTTCACTGGGCTCAACGGTATCTCTTATTGCAGCAAGCTCGGACATCATTTCCTCATCGATGTGCAAACGTCCGGCTGTATCGAATATTACTGTGTCGAACCCATCTTTAATTGCAGTTTGCAGGCCATCGCGGCATATTTCCACCGGGTCATCTTCTTCATTACTGTAGCACCGGATATCAACCGAATCACTTAAAATCTTAAGCTGTTTAACTGCCCCGGGGCGATAAATATCAGCCGCGACCAGAAGCGGGTTCCGGCCTCCTTTTCGCAGATGAACGGCAAGTTTGACGACGGTGGTAGTTTTTCCGGAGCCCTGCAGACCCACGAGCATAATCGAAGTCGGTCCTTTGTCTGATATAGCAAGGCTGCCATGGGTTTCACCCATCAGCCGGGTCATTTCTTGATTAACAATTTTTACAACCTGCTGACCGGGGGTCAGGCTGCTCATTACTTCGTGTCCGACAGCTCTTTCCCTGATTTTAGCTACAAAATCCTTAACTACTTTGAAGTTAACATCAGCTTCCAGCAGGGCCAGCCTGATCTCCCTCATCGCGGCATCGACATCTTTTTCGCTCAGCTTGCCCTTGCCTTTAAGCTGGCGGAGGGTCTTTTGCAGTTTATCTGCAAGATTAGAAAACATTTAAAACTCCAACTCCAATACCTTTTTAAAATTAGGAAACTACTAATCAGACAGCCGGTTTAAATCTACCGCTCACTGCTTGAACGCAGCGCGGAAACTATATTTTTCATCCGCTCCAAATCTTCAGAATCCAGCTTTTCATTATCCAGCAGACGATCGGCTTCGGCCAGGAGATCCTGCTGATCATTGAACAATCTGTACAGGCCAAGCTTCTGTTCAAACTTTTCAATCGAGCCCAAAGCCCGTCGAATCAGATCATAAACTGCCTGCCTGCTGATACTGTATTCGAGGGCAATTTCTCCCAGCGAATAGTTATCGTAGAAGTAAAGCTGCAGCACCTCCTGCTGCCGTTCCGTTAGCAGAGGAGCATATATATCATAAAGCAGGTTAATACGGTTTAGTTGATCAAGCATTTGTCACCTCTGTAAAGTATTATTGCTTTACAGACGGAGTATAGCAAAGATCAAGAGGTAATGCAAACTTTTTCGCATCGGTTACATACGGAATAAAGAGTTTTGGAGGTTTAGATCAGATCGGGATTATACATCCAGCAGGGCCCGGGCAAAGCCGGCGGGATCAAAGGGAGCAATATCTTCCATTTTTTCACCGGTACCGATGAAGCGAACAGGTATATTGAGGTTATCCTGAATGCTGATTACAATCCCTCCCCGGGCAGTTCCGTCAAGCTTGGTAAGCACAAGGCCTGTGAGCGGCAGGGTTTCATTAAAACTGTTTGCCTGTGCCACCGCATTCTGACCTGTGGTGGCATCGACAACCATAAGGACCTGGTGCGGCGCTCCCGGAATGCTGCGGGCGACAATACGATATATTTTATTTAATTCTTCCATAAGGTTATATTTACTGTGCAATCGGCCGGCCGTGTCACCGATCACTACGTCGACATCCCTGGCCCGGGCTGAATTCATTGCATCGAAATAAAGTGCCGAAGGGTCTGAGCCGGCCTGCTGTTTAATTAAATCTACCCCCGCCCGTTCCGACCAGATTTCAAGCTGCTCTACAGCAGCAGCCCGGAACGTATCTCCGGCGACCAGGAGCACTTTTTTACCCTGTTTGTGATACAGACTGGCCAATTTTGCCGCCGATGTTGTCTTGCCGGAACCGTTTACCCCAACCAGTAAAATAACATGGGGTTTTTCAGATGCTTCGACTTCTTTCTGTTCTGATGACAAGATCCCGGTCAATTTTTGAAGCAGCAGTTCTCTTACCTCTTCACGTGTTTTTATTTTTTGTTGTCTGGCTTCTTCCTTTAACTGTTCAACCATCATTAAGCTGGTCTGGACACCGGTATCACCGCTAACCAGGATTTCATCCAATTCTTCATAAAATTCTTCGTTTAATTCTCCACCGGCGAAAAGGCTGTTCAGGCGATCAGTAAAGCCGGACCTGCTGCGGGAAAGGCTTTTTTTGAATTGTTCTATTAAGCTCATTTAACTTAGTTCTCCCTGGAAATTATATTGCTTTCTATTTTAAGCGATATCAGGCGCGAAATTCCGGGCTCGGGCATGGTTACACCATATAGCACCTCGGCTTCTTCCATGGTCCTCTTTCTGTGCGTGATCAGAATAAATTGAGCTTCTACAGCCATCTGCTTTAAAAATTTTGTAAACCTGGAAAGGTTGGCATCATCCAGGGTTGATTCAACTTCATCAAGCAGGTAAAACGGCGCCGGTTTAAACCGTAAAATGGCAAAAACCAGAGCAATTGCCGCCAGAACTTTTTCTCCTGCAGACAGCAGGGTGATATTTTGCAGTTTTTTCCCGGGAGGTTGAGCAACAATCTCAATTCCCGACTCCAGCATATTATGGCTGTCAGTCATCCTGAGCATAGCCTGGCCACCCTCAAAAAGTTCCTGAAAAGTTTGCCCGAAATTGTCATTAATTTTTTCAAAAGCAGTTTTAAAGTAAAATTCCATCCGCTGATCTATCTCAGCCAGTACTTTATTAAGGGAGGCCTCCCCTTTTTGAAGATCGTCTTTTTGTTCTGTCAGAAAATTAATCCTGTCTTCAAGTCTTTTCAATTCTTCTATAGCACCAAGGTTGACTTCACCAAGCTCTTCCAGGTCTTCCTTAAGGTTTTCGACCGTAATACGGCTCTCGTCGGGTGCAAACTCTTCCTCCAACGAGGCCGGCTCAAGATTGCGGAACATTTCCCTGAAACGCATTTCCTGGTAGTTAATTTCTGTCTCAAGCCTGGTTTGCTCGACGGAAAGCTGTCTTTCCCTTTTTTCCTGCCGTGATAACTGGCTCTGTCGCCTGCGGCCCTGCTCCTCAAGATCGATCAGGTCAGCTTCAATCCGGTTAACCTGCTGACTTTTCTTTTCCAGCGCTGCTATCAGGCGAGCTTTTTCTTCATTAAGATCCTCTACTTCGGCTGTGATCCTCTGTTGAGACTCCCTGATGCCGCTAAGTTCCTGATTGTACTTTTCATACTCCCGGCTTTTTTCGGCTATCTCAGCGGTGGGAGATTTTATGTTAGCTTCAATTTCCCCGATCCGGTTAACCAGGGCATCGCGCTGTTCCCGGTAAGAACTAATTTTGACAAGGGAAGCGGTAATTTTCTGCTCGAGGGAAGTCCTTTCTTCAAGGAACTGACGGTAATCTTCTTTCACACCGGCCAACTCATTTTCCAGGTTTTCAATCTCGATGCCGGAGTCTTCAATATCCTGTCTCAGGGATTCAAGGCGCTGGTGATGTTCTGATTCCTCCGTCTCAAGTTCATCAAAGGCAGTTTTAACGGTTCCGAGACGGGTTTCGAGGGTATCTATTTCCCGCCGCCTCTCTTCATACGCTTTTTGATTTGCATTGAACTGATCTTCAAGTTTTCTTCGCTTCAGATCAGTTTCGAGAACTTTAGCTTCAGCTTCAGTAAGAGAGTTTCTGAACTCTTTTAAATCCTTTTCGATGTTGCCGATATCAACCAGCAATAGTTCCTTTTCCTTTTGCAGATCTTCTATTTCCCTGCGCCTGCCTAAAGGCAGACCGGCATTCCGTTTCGGCAAACTTCCGCCCCGGATTATTCCACCAGGGTTAATCATCTCTCCCTCAAGGGTTACAACACGACAGCTGTAGTTAATGAACCGTGCCGCTTTTGATGCATCTTCCAGGCTGCTGCAGACCAGGATTGAATCCATCAGGTAATCGACTACTTTCCGGTAAACAGGATCAACTTTAACCAGGTCCGATGCTTTACCGATTACACCGGGAAGATCCTCCCATCCATGGTGGCGCTTGAGTGGATCCGCCCCCCGGTGCAAAATGTCGAGCGGTAAAAAAGTAGCCCAGCCACGGTTATTACTCTTTAAATATTTTATTGCTCCCTGCACCGCTTTTTCGGTTTCGGCAACCAGGTATTGCAACGAACTGCCGAGCGCCGATTCAACAGCCTGGATATATTGTCCGTCGACTGATATCAGGTCGGCTACCGGGCCGATAATTCCCGGCAGCGAAGAACGTCCCTTCATAACTTCCTTAACCCCGCGATAATAACCCGATAGAGCTGAATCCTGCTCCCGGAGCAAATTTAAGCGGCTGTTAATACCGTGCAGGTCCTGTTTCAATTTCTGATCTTCGGCAGCCGCTTTTTCAAGTTTCTGTCTGACCTTTTTCTCCTGCCCGGTTTCTTTCTCCAGATCATTTATTGCTGTATCCAGCTGCTCTTTGATCTGCTTAACCTGCTCTTCAGACTTTTCTGAACCGGCTCTTACCCGGTCAAGTTTTTCTTTCAGTTCGGCTTCTTCATCCTGATAGGCTTTTTTTTGAGCCTGCAAACGCTCCAGGCGCCTGTTCAGTTCTTCCACCGTCGACGCAGCCGTTTCCCGGCGGACGCCGGTTCTGTAAATATCTTCACGTCTTTTTTCTACTTCGCTCGCCAGGATGCTCGATTCATGCTCGGCCAGATCTTTTCTCAGCTTCTCAAGATCTTTATTTAATAGTTCCAGCTCATTATTTTTGTCCTTACGGTCCAGTTCGGCTTTGCTTTTTTGTGCCTCATACTCTTCCATTAACAGTTCGAGTTGTTTAACCCTTTGGCTGTTTTGTTCAAGCTGCTCCAGAAAACGACTTTCTCTTTCGAGTAACAGTTTATGCTCGCTTTCCCGCTGCTCGAGAGTTCTCGAAACCCGGCTGATTTTTAATTCGTATTCTTTCTTCTTATTTTGCTCATCCTGGAGACGGTTTTTTAAGTCCTGGATCTCTTTTTCCTTTAAGCCGCCCTGTGCTGCCGATGCAGCAAGGGCATCATTTACGTTTTGGAGTTGTCTGTTAACTTTATTTAACTGTTCACGGGATTTTAAAAGGTGAAATGAAAGTAGTTTCTTCTCTTCGGTTTCGATCCGCTCCTGCAAGGCCCGATATTGACGCGTTACCTCAGCCTGGCCCTGCAGCGGTTCAATCTGGGTTTCTAGTTCATATATCAAATCCTGAACCCTGACCAGATTTTCCCTGGTCTCATCGAGACGTCTCCTGGCTTCTTTTTTTCGCAATTTATATTTAAAGATACCGGCTGCCTCTTCGAATATTTCCCTGCGCTCTTCAGGGCGACTGTTGATAATCTCGTCAACCCGCCCCTGGCCAATTACCGAGTAGACGTCTTTGCCTAAACCGGTATCCATGAACATTTCGGTAATATCTTTCAGGCGGCATGGTGATTTATTGATATAGTATTCACTATCACCGGTTCGAAAAAGACGCCTTGTTATGGTGATTTCATCATATTCGAGGTTGAGAAAATTGCGGGCATGGTCAAAGGTAAGCGATACTTCTGCAAAATTTAAAGGTTTTCGGCTTTCGCTGCCTGAAAAAATAATTTCTTCCATCCGCGTGCCACGCAAAGATTTTACGCTTTGCTCACCGAGGGCCCAACGAACTGCATCTACGATGTTGCTTTTTCCGCAACCATTTGGCCCGATAATTGCAGCAATACCGGGGCTTAAGCAGAGTTCAGATTTCTCTGCAAAAGATTTAAAGCCGAAAAGTTCCATTCTTTTTAAGTGCACGCGTAAAACTCCTAAGAATAATAGTATGAGGCACCACGCTGGACGATTTTAAGGTGTGAGTTTACACCAGGCTTCTTTCGCTGCTGCCTGCTCGGCTTCCTTTTTGCTGCGGCCCCAGCCACAGCCTACAGCCTCCCCGGTCAAAACAACTTCGGCTTCAAATTCTTTGTCGTGGTCGGGGCCACGGGAATGGATAATTCTGTATGATGGCGTTACCGCATAGCGGGCCTGGGAAAATTCCTGCAGCAAAGTCTTATAATCACGGCGCAGTATGCCTTCCTGGAGCTCTTTCATAATCGGCATATACAATTCGAGGACATACTGTCTGCACCGTTCCAGACCGAGATCGAGATACAAAGCTCCGATCAGAGCCTCCACGGTATCGGCCAATAAAGAAGGCCGGCTTGCTCCTCCGCCCATTAACTCTCCTTTGCCCAGGCGAAGATACTCGCTCAGGTTCAACTCAAAAGCCAAACGGGCCAGAGATGCTTCGCAAACCAGGTCTGCACGCAGCCTTGTCAACTTTCCTTCGGGGAAATAAGGGTACGCTGTATAAAGATATTCGCTGATGATTAGCTCAAGGACTGCATCGCCAAGGAATTCCAGGCGTTCATTGTTACTTCGACGCTGACCTCTTTCATGGGCAAATGAGCTGTGAGTTAAAGCCTGCTCATATAGATCGGGATGGCCGGCTTCCCAGCCGACACTTTTAAGAAAAGTCATAAGTTTCTCAGGCCAGTTCATATGCATCCCTCATTACATGATTTAGGTAACGTATTTTTTGGCTACAAGGGTAGCATTCGTTCCTCCGAAACCGAAAGAATTCGATAAAGCCAGATCTACTTTGCTCTCCCGGGCCCGGTTTGGAACATAATCAAGATCGCATTCCGGATCGGGGTTTTCGTAATTAATCGTGGGATGAATCACCTGGTGTTGCATAATCAGCAGGGTTGCAATCAATTCAACTGCGCCCGCAGCCCCTAATAGATGCCCGGTCATCGATTTCGTTGAACTTACGGCAAGCTTGTAGGCATGTTCGCCAAACAGTTGCTTGATGGCCATTGTTTCAATTTTATCATTAAATTCAGTAGATGTTCCGTGAGCATTGATGTAGTCTATCTCTTCCGGCCTCTTAGAAGCGCTGTTTAAAGCCCGCCTCATACTCAAAAATGCTCCTCGCCCTTCCGGGTCGGGAGCAGTCATATGGTAGGCATCACCGGACATCCCATAGCCAATAATTTCACCATAAATAGCGGCGCCCCTGGCCAGGGCATGATCAAGAGTCTCAAGAATGACAATACCGGAGCCTTCCCCCATCACGAATCCATCACGTTCCAGGTCAAAAGGCCGGGATGCTCTTTCAGGTTCATCGTTTCGTGTAGACAGTGCCCGGGCTGCGGAAAACCCGGAAAAAGCGAGGTCGCTGATCGTTGCTTCAGCGCCACCGGCGATCATTATTTCAGCATCGCCCCGCCCGATGATATGCCAGGCATCACCTACTGCATGAGTCGATGTGGCGCAGGCTGTAACTACTGTTGAGTTCGGACCACGTAGTCCTAAAAGAATAGATATATAGCCTGAAGCCATGTTGGCGATCAGCGCGGGCACTAAAAACGGGCTCACCCTTCGCGGGCCTTTTTCAGCCAGAACCTTGAGCTGCTGCTCTATAGTCTGGATACCACCGATACCGGATCCAACCAGGACTCCGACATCTTCTTTATCCAGTTCAATTTTGTCCAGGCCGGAATCACGCCAGGCCTCCAGGGCGGCAGCAATACCAAGCTGGGTAAAACGGTCAACTCGCTTCGCTTCCTTCTTATCCATGTAGGGGGAAATATCGAAGTCTTTTATCTCCCCTGCGATACGGCAGGGGTACCGGCTAACATCGAAACTTTCCACCGCAGAAATACCGCTTTTTCCGTCTACAAGATTATTCCAGAATTCAACCTTATCAAAACCTAATGGGGATACGATTCCAACCCCGGTGATTACAACTCTGCGCACATTTTCACCCCAAGGATTTACTATACTTTGGATTCTATATACTTTACAACATCGCCAACGCTCTTAATGTTTTCAATTTCCTGGTCGGAAATCTCCAGGTCGAATTCTTCCTCCAGGGCCATTACCAGTTCTACGATATCCAACGAATCAGCATCAATATCTTCAAATGTTGTTTCCGCCGTAAGCTTGTCGACAGCTACTTCAAGCTGATCGGCAATAATATCTTTGACCTTTGTTTCAACGCTCACGGATTCACCTCCTCCCAAAAGTAGCTATTATAGTCTATCACGAGAGTGACAAGTTGTCACATTGACAGGTTGCCGTCGACTGCAATAACCTGGCCGGTGACATACCCTGCAGATGATGCCAGAAACAAGATTACTTCGGCGACATCTTCCGGCTGCCCAAAACGGTTGAGGGCAATGCGGGAAATAACTTCTTCCCTGACTTGCTCAGATAGTGCATCAGTCATTTCTGTTTCAATAAAGCCCGGTGCAACAGCATTCACGGTTATCTGGCGTGAGCCGAGTTCTTTGGCCATGGTCCGGGTAAAGGCGATTACACCGCCTTTCGCTGCTGCATAGTTGGCCTGGCCGCTGTTGCCGTGTATACCGGCTACCGAAGCAATATTAATAATCCGCCCGCCGCTCTTTTGTTTCAGCAAAGGCCTCAATACTGCCCGGCAGCAGTTATAAACGCCGGTAAGGTTGGTATCTATGACTTCCTGCCATTCGTCGGGTTTCATCCTTGCCAGCAAGTTATCCCGGGTTATGCCCGCATTATTAATTAGTATATCAATACTTTTAAAATGATCAATAGAACATTTCACCATTGTCTCGCACTGACTATAGTCGGAAACATCGGCCAGGAAGGTTATAGCCGAGCCACCGGAGTCTTCAATGCTTTTCTTAACCTCTTCCGCGGCAGCCTGATTACGGTTGTAGTTAACAACGACTGAAGCGCCTGAACGGGCTAATAAAATTGCCGTGGCCCGTCCTATGCCCCTCGAAGCGCCGGTTACAATAGCTGTTTTGCCTGTTAAATCCACTGATCACACCTCATTACATTTAAGTTCAAGCAGATTATCGATATCGCCTGCTTCTTCGACCGAAAAAGTTTTCAGCTCGGGAGCGATACGTTTCATCAATCTGCTGAGTGAGTTTCCCGGTCCAAGGCTGATAAATGAATCAATCCCGGCTGCAATCAGAGTTCGGATCGACTGCTCCCAGAGGATCGGACTGCTAACCTGACTCACCAGATTAGCTTTTATCTGTGAAGGATCTTCGGCAAATTGTGCGGAGATATTGAAAACAACCGGGATCTGAGGTTTTTCGACGGTAATTTTATCCAACTCCCGGGCCAGCCTTTCCTCAACCGGCTGCAACAAAGCACAGTGAAAAGGCGCACTTACCTTTAATTCTGTTACTTTTTTTGCGCCGGCTTCCCTGGCCAGCCGGACTGCATATTGAATAGCGGCAGTAGATCCGGATATTACAATCTGCCCCGGACAATTATAATTTGCCGGCGATACCAGGCCTTCAGCTGCAGCATCGAGACATACTTTCTCTACAATTCCATGTGAAAGGCCCATAATGGCGGCCATGGAACCTTCACCTGCTGCAACCGCTTCCTGCATAAATATTCCGCGCTTTTGAACCAGGGGTAACGACTGCCGGAAACTCAACGCTCCTGAAGCTATCAGGGCACTATATTCGCCAAGGCTAAGTCCTGCAAAACCCGATATTTTGAGGCCCAGGGTTTCGAGAACGTTGTAAATGGCAATACTTACAGCCAGGATTGCCGGCTGGGTATATTCAGTCATCTGCAGTTTGCTCTCAGGGCCGGAGAATATCAAATCGATGAATTCGGAACCCATCGTTTGTGCCGTCTGATCAAATACAGTCCGGGCTTCCGGGAAACGATCATAGAAGTCTTTACCCATTCCTGCATATTGAGCACCCTGCCCGGGAAAAAGAATTGCTGTTTTCACTGTTATCGATTCTCCTCGATTACCATTTCACTAAAAGCCCGCCCCAGGTCAGGCCGGCTCCAAATGCGACCATTGCAACTAAATCGCCCTCTTTCAGCCGTCCGGCAACCAACTCTTCATGCATGGCAATTGGAATTGTCGCCGACGACATGTTGCCGAAACGGTGAATGTTTACGGGAACTTTTTCGGTTGGCAGCTTCAGACGCTTGCGAATATGTTCAATTATTCTTAAGTTTGCCTGGTGCAGAAATAGGCGGTCGAGATCTTCCGGTTTAAGGTTTTCGCGTTCCAGCATATCCAGAAGGGTTTCTTCGACCACCCTCACGGCGAATTTAAATATTTCATTGCCGCTCATTTTGAGGTAATGCAATCTTTTTTGCAAGGTTTCCGTACAGGCAGGCATGGCACTGCCTCCGGCGGGCTGGATTAAAAGATCAGCGCCCCTTCCGTCCGCTTTCAAAGAGAAGTTAATGAATCCTCTCTCTTCTTCCGTAGCCTCAAGCACAACAGCTCCCGCACCATCTCCGAACAGGACACAAGTGCTGCGATCTTCCCAGTCAGTAATGCGGGTCAGGACTTCAACTCCGACAACGAGAATCTTTTTATAAGTACCACTATGAATAAACTGATGGCCGACCGTAAGGGCGTAAATGAAACCGGTGCACCCGGCAGCAAGATCCAACGCAGCTGCCTGATATGCTTCAAGTCTTGCCTGAAGCAGGCATGATGTTGATGGGGTGGGGTAGTCCGGGGTTACGGTAGCTACGATAATTAAATCAAGCTCGGATGGATCAAGCGAAGCTCTTTCGAGAGCTTCACGAGCAGCCCCTTCTGTCAGATCCACACCTGACAACCCATCTTCCAGTTTTCTTCTTTCCTGTATCCCGGTCCTGGAAACAATCCAGTCATCGCTGGTCTCAACCATTTTTTCAAGATCAAGGTTCGTAATAACCTGTTCGGGTACAGCAGCTCCAGTTCCGGTTATGATTGAATTGACACCCTTATTCACGTCCGGGTACCTCCCCTATCTCCTCATTCAGTATATCCATTGCCACCTGAAGTTTACTGATCACATTTTTCTTCACAAAAGGATAAGCCTGTTTAAGTAAAGCCTGTTCAATCGATCTGGCTTTAGATGAGCCGTGACATTTGACACAAAGTCCGTTAATCCCAAGCAGCGGAGCCCCCCCGTATCCTGAGGCGTCTACCTTATCACGTAAACCCAGAAAAACAGGTTTAAGCAGCTGTGCACCAATTTTATAACTGAGCTTATTCGGTATTTCCTGCCGGAAATAACTGAGGATTGCTCTTGACAGGCCTTCAGAAGTTTTTAGGAATATATTCCCAATAAAGCCGTCGCAAACCACAACTTCCGCAGCGTTAAAAAATACTTCTGTCCCCTCCACATTCCCACAAAAACCGGGCATATGATCTTCAAACAGACTGTAGGCTTTTTTAACCTGAATGTTTCCTTTGTTTGATTCTTCACCGATATTAAGGAGGGCTACCCGGGGTTCAGGATAGCCCAATATTTGTTGAGCGTATATACGCCCCATATGGGCGTATTGCAAAAGCTGTTCCGGCCGTGCATCCATATTGGCCCCGACATCGAGGAATAATACCGGTTCTCCGCTGAAACTGGGCATCGGGGTTAGCAGCGCCGGACGGCTGATTCCGCTGAGCCGCCCCAGGAACAGAAGTCCGCCGGCCATGAGCGCTCCCGTATTACCGGCGCTGAGGGCTGCATCTGCTTCACCGGATCGAACCATCTGGAGAGCTTTGATCATCGAAGATTCCTTTTTATTTCTAATCGACAACCCGGGATCATCGCTACAATGGATAACTTCCCCGGCATGGTGTATTTCTACCCGATCTTTCGGATATTCCAGACTTTCCAGAGATTTTCGGACGTCGCCCTCGCGTCCGACCAATGTTAAATGCAGGTCGTCTAAAGAGGAGAGCGCGGATATAGCACCGTTGACTATTTCATCGGGAGCGTAATCTCCCCCCATTGCATCAACCGCCACTCGCACCAAACAGATCACTTCCTCTGTACAAATTCAGTAAAAGATACAGTACGCCCCTTATCGCTAAGCAATAGGGGCGTACTGTAAAAAGCCTGTTTATTTCACTTTAACAGCTTCCCGATCTTTATAATATCCGCAACCCAGGCAAACCCTATGGCCGGGCTTTAATTCGTGACATTGCGGGCAGGGAACCAAACGGGGAACTGTAAGCTTATTCTGAGCTCTTCTCATATTCCGCTTTGACTTTGATGTCCTTCTCTTGGGAACAGCCATTCTAACGCCTCCTTATTATACTTGTCGACCGGATTTCAGTTCTTTCAATTTTAGAAGTCTAATATCGATCTGGCTGTCGTCTGGGTCGCATCGGCAGAATGACTTGTTTAAATCAATTCCACACCCGGCGCAAATGCCCTTGCAGCCTGCCTTACAAAGCGGACTATAATCCTGGGCCAGGATAACTAACTGACGGATATATTCATCGAGATAAAGATAGTCTCCCGAAACTGTCAGCATATTGGCAACCTCATCAGCCAACATATCGGGGGAATCATCTGCTGAAGCATTAGCAACCGCTGTAAAAGCTTCAGCAAAATCGGTTTTGAAATTATGGGTAAAAGCCTCCAGGCATCTTGAACACACAGATTCAACCGAAGCCTCAAGACTACCTCTAATCATAACTTTATCCCCGCTGCAGGAGACACTGATCATCAGATTGAGGTTTCCGTCTTCTGAAAAATCATCGAAGCAGTCAGAAAGCTCTTCTGCAAATCGGAAATCGACCGCTTCACCATCTTTTAATTTAATTTCAGGCAGGTATATGTGCATGATCCACACCCCAAAAAAACTAAGGTAATTATATAGACCTTTAAAATCTTTGTCAACATGATTCATGCAATAATCTGTTGGTGGGAATATCAGGAAGGTAAAACCAGCTTTAGTAGGTTACACCGTCGAGGTTTTCGCCTATATCGCCTGATGCTGTTTCAGAAAATGCAATCATTATCTTGTTCGGCAAACAGACAATGCTCTGATACGAATACTCAATCCAGCCCGTATGGGAGCAAATTTTCTTCGGGCAGAGATGATCATCCATCTCAAGCATTCTGATTCGCCTGTCATCTATTTCTATAAATGCCTTGTGTTGATCATTATCGCCAAAGGTGAAAGAGTAGCTGAATTGATCACCAGGGGTAAGTGACAATTCAGCCACCGGCTGGTTCTCGACATAAATTGTCGCATATTTGTGATCGGCGGCGCTGACATTCTGAATGTTAAACCAGAAGCCGGTCACTCCCAGAACCACTATGGTTCCGACAATAATATAATCAGTAAACTTTACTTTAAGATTCGTCATTTTTTCACCCGAAATACGCTGATTCAGTTCTTATATCCACTATAACACTATTATTATTATAACATAAGTATCAATAGTATCAAACACTGTGATTTTCGGCCATTCGCAGCCTGGCAACAGGTATTATCAGGGCATCGGCGGCTACGGCGCCTGCTCCTTCTTCATAGACTATCAGGGGATTGATATCAATCTCATCAATCGAATCCTCCAATTCAAGCGCCAGGCGTGACACTTTCATCAAAACATCAACCAACGCATCGGTGTCGGCAGGCAGACGACCCCGAACCCCTTCCAGTATAGCTTTGCCCTTGATCTCGTTAATCATCGCCCTTGCATCTTCTTCACGCAGGGGCGCAATCCTTGTAGAGAAATCGTTCATAACCTCAACAAATATTCCACCCAACCCGAAAACCACTGCAGGTCCAAAAACCTGATCTTTTTTTACACCGATAATTACCTCGATACCGCTGTCCAGCATTTCCTGAACCAGGACTCCTTCGAAAGCTGCCTCCGGGTTGATTTTCTGCGCCAGCTCCAGTATCTTGTGATAGGTTTTTTCAACTTCACCGGGATCGGCAACATTTAAAAATACTCCCCCGGCGTCACTTTTATGCAGCAGGTCGGGTGACATTAACTTCATCGCTACCGGGTACCCGATTTCTTCAGCTGCGGTTACCGCTTCCTTTACAGAAGTTGTCAATATTTCCCCGGTAACGGGAATACCGTAAGCTTCAAGAATTTTTTTTGAGCGCCATTCAGTCATTGGGCCACCCTGTTCCGCAAGATTCCGGTCAATCTGCTTCAGGGCTCTCTTTTGCTCTGACCCGGGGTTAAATACCGGGTAATTGTAAGGCTTGTTAGCCTTCTGCGCCCAGTCAGCCAGAGTGCTGATGGCCCACAGGCCGCTTGGAATATGTTCAATAACCGGAACACCCGCCTGAATAAGATTATTTTTTGCCTCCAGGGCAAAATCCTGCCCGGTCGGCCAGGTGAAGACTATCAGGGGCTTTTCAGTTTCTTCGTATATTTCGATTATTTTTTTACTGGCCTCAGGGTCAGGCATTTCAAGGTTGTAGAAAAATCCGGCGACGTCAATTTCGGGATCCTGCATAACCAGGCGCAGCGCCCGCTGAGACAGTTCTGTATCTATAAATAACTGTGAGGTCAAATCCACAGGGTTCTGAACAGCGCCATAAATGGGGAAAAACTCCCTCAGGCTTTGTTGTGTAGCCTCGGTAAGGCTTGCCACTTTCAGGCCATATTCCGGGCATTTATCGGCTACCACCACGCCTCCTCCACCTGAAATGGTAATTACCGCTATCCGTTTTCCGGCAGGGAGGCGGCCCGTGGCATAAAGTGCGATCAGGGCGTTCATTTGCTCGACATCATCTGCGCGGGCTACGCCAAATTGCCTGAAGACACCGTCGTATACATCATCTGTACCGACAAGAGCACCGGTATGCGATGCGACCGCAGCGGCTCCGCTGGCAGTACGTCCAACCTTTAGCATAGTCACAAGCTTTCCATTTTCAAGGGCGCTGCGGCAGGCATCAATCAATAGCCTGCCGTCACCCTGTAAACCTTCAAGATATCCGGCAACTATCGATACTTCGTCCTTTTTAACGAGGTAGTTAAGCACTTCAGCAAAAGAAACATCCGCCTCATTGCCGGTACTGACAAAATAATTGAAGCCGATTGAAAGCTGAATAATCATCTGGTAAATAATACCGCCCAGACCACCGCTCTGAGTGATAAAGGAGAGTGTTTTTGGGTGAACCAGGTTTTTTATCTCCTGGTTATAAAAGAAACTGGCCATACTGCCATTATAATAATTCATTACACCCAGGCAGTTCGGGCCGAGTAAACGCATGCCGTTTTCTTCGGCGATTTTTTTCATTTCATGCTGTTTTGACAGCCCTTCAGTGCCGACCTCCGCAAAACCTGAGGTGAAAATAATTACCGCTTTTACTTTTTTCTCAGCGCATTCTTTTAAAACAGTCATCACCCGGGATTCGGCAACACCAATTATAGCCAGATCGATTGTTGCGTCAATATCGAGAATGGATCGGTAACACTTAAGTCCTCCAACCCGATCGTATTTCGGATTAACCGGGTAAACATCTCCCCTGTAATTGAACATGTTAAGGAGATAAAGGGGGATACCATTGGGCTTTAATGGGTTTTGACTGGCTCCAATGACAGCGATTGAACCTGGATAGAAAAAAGGATCGAGATCAGTTGTGTTGCTGAGTTGTTCTTTTCGCAGCTGCCGGCTGTTCATCAACAAATCCTCCGTAAACTAGATCATATTTTCACTTATATATAATTTTACTCATTAATATTTTACATGATCAATTAAAAAAAGGGTATCCCTTTAAGCGTTTTTATAAAATAAATTTATAGTATGCTAATCGGAATACATCGCTTATAATAATAACCGTCGTGTGGTTATGTTATAATCGGAAAAGATGATTTTTCAATTCCTGAGGAGGCTGACATCGAATTGGCTGAAAAAAAGTTACCATTCGATCAACAAAAAAATTCAAAACCAAACCATAATATCAAAAGAACCCGTAAGAAGCGCAGCGTGTTGAAGATAACACTGTTGGTTTTGCTGCTCATTTTTCTCGCGATTGGCGGAGTAACTGCCAAGGTGGTAAATGATTACGTCAGCGAAGCGCCCGCCCTTGATCCTTCGCGGTTGACTACCGTTGAGACATCATATATATACGACATCAACGGAGTCGAGATTACCGCCCTTCATGAGGAGCAAAACCGAATTGTAATCAGCCTGTCGGAAATTCCTGAACATGTCCAACACGCTTTTATTGCAATCGAAGATGAGAGATTTGATCAACATTTTGGTTTTGACATTGTAGGCAGTATTCGTGCGGCTTACGCGAACTTCAGAGCCGGCACGATCGTCCAGGGAGCTAGCACTATTTCTCAACAACTGGCGCAAAGCGCTTTTTTAACTACCGAAACCAGTTACGAACGAAAGGTTCAGGAAATCTGGCTGGCTATTCAGCTCGAACGTAATTACTCCAAAGAAGAAATCCTGGAACTATACTTAAACCGGATATACTTCGGTAACGGCGCTTACGGAATAGAAGCCGCCGCTCAGACTTACTTTAACAAAAGCACAGGTGACCTGAATATTGCCGAAGCGGCGATGCTGGCCGGAGCAGTAAATTCTCCAAACTTATACAATCCTATCGATAATGAGGTTGAAGCCAGGGCCCGCATGAGCATTGTTCTTTCCAGCATGCTCAGGCTTGAATATATCACTGAAGCAGAGTACCGCCATGCCCTTGACCGGCAGATGATCTACTCTGTACCCCGAAGCCAGGAATACCCTTATCCTCATTTTGTGGACTACGTGGTTCATAATGAATTAATTCGCATTTTAAGCTCTATGCCGTCAATCGGTTCCCGGGCAGAAGCTTACCGTGCTATTTACACTGACGGTTTACGGGTTTATACAACCCTCGATCCGTCAATGCAAAGTCATGTCGAGGGAGTTCTAGCTCAAACTGAACTTTACCCGACAACAATACTTGTTAATATGCCCGAAGCCAGGGAGGCAATAGCCGACCTTCCTTCCGGAAGCGACCTGACAAGAGCCCAACTGGAGGAACTGGCCGATGAAGAAGGGGTGGCGCAACCCCAGGCAGCCATTGTTCTGGCTGACCCGGTTACCGGACAGATCCGGGCTCTCGGAGGAGGCCGGGATTACCGAAAAAATGTAGACGAAGTGCTGCGTTTTACCGCTCTTCGTCAGCCGGGATCAGCAATTAAGCCGATTATAACTTACGGACCCGCTTTCGAAGAAGGAACCCTGGCCGGCGCCGGCTCGACACTGGACGATTCCCCCTATATCGGGCCAAGGGGCGACTGGTTTCCGGAAAACTTCGATTACCGGTTCAGGGGGTTGCTCCCGGCCAGGGATGCCCTCTACTTTTCTTATAATGTTCCTG
The DNA here is from genome assembly GCA_007119615.1 of Syntrophomonadaceae bacterium. Taxonomy (GTDB): domain Bacteria; phylum Bacillota; class Dethiobacteria; order DTU022; family DTU022; genus SKPH01. Next base: position 21,849 of record SKPH01000026.1, read on the forward strand.
CAATCCGGGCCTTTGAAGAACTCGGGCCAAGTGTCGGTGCTGAATACGCCCAAAAAATGGGCATATCCACGATCCACCCAAGCGAATTTGATAACCTGAGCCTGACCCTTGGTGGTTTCACCAACGGGGTCAGCGCCATCGATATGGCCCAGGCCTATAGTGTGCTGGCTAATGCAGGAGTTAAAGTAAACCTGCATACAGTGGAAAAAATTGTAGATCGACAGGGCGAAGTTTTATATGAAAACAGGGTTGAACCAGAGCAGATCCTAAGCCCCCAGGCTGCATTTCTGGTTAACGACATTCTCCAGGATTTCGTTACGAAATACCTTGGAAGAGCGCTGCAAATTGACCGGCCGGTAGCTGCAAAAACCGGCACAACCGATTCCTGGAAAGATGTTTACCTGGTTGCCTATACTCCCAACCTTGTAGCCTCTTTCTGGATGGGTTACGATGAACCGAAAATGGGCAGTATTCAGCAGGGATGGCGTTATTCAACCGCTTTTCTGAGGGAAGTCTTCCTTGAAGCATTTGAAACCCTGGAGATAAAAGAGTTCGAAAGGCCTGGAGGGATTGTTCAGGCAACGGTCTGCACCAGGTCAGGCCTGCTTCCCACTGAGGCCTGCCGAGCCGCAGGTACAGTTCGCAGCGATTTCTTCATTGAAGGGCGCGTCCCCAATCAAACCTGCGACCTGCATACGGGGATGTTCTATAACCGGCCTCCCTTTATTATAACCGATCACCGCTGGTCAACCAGGGGAGGACCCGGCAGGGGCCCCGAAGATGCCCTTGAAATGCTTCCAGGAGGCCTGTTCGGTGAAATGGCCGAACAAACCGGCCAGACAACTGAAAACATTGGGTTATTCAATGCTTATGTAACAGCCGATGGTGTTACTCTGCAGTGGCAGTATGAAGGTCCATCCGTTGGGAGTTTTGTCTTAAGAAGATCTGCCCAGGGTGATCCCGGCGGAGATGCCAGGATTGAACTCGACGGCAGTTCACGCCAGTACGTCGATATGGGACTTGCCGAAAACAATATCTATACTTATACACTTGCCGCGATTAGTACCGACGGGCAACAATCAGACCCTGCCACTGTCGTAATCAGTACGAGGACAACCCCCGGTGGCGGAATAACCCGTCAGCCTGAAACGGGACCTGCCGTTGTGCCGGATGTCATCGGTAAATTCCTGGCGATTGCCGAAATGAACATATCCAGCGCCGATCTGACTGTGTCGATTACGAGACGCTACAGCAATGAAATAGGATTGAACCGGGTCATTCAACAGAGCCCGGCCCCGGGAACGACACTTCCGAGGGGTGGCGAAGTCAGGCTGGTGGTTTCAGATGGCCCGGAACAGTAAAAAGTAAGCTGCCGGTAGTTCAGCAGGCATAATTACAGCTGATTTTTGAGTCGTCTGTTCCAAAAATATTCATTATTCCTGCGCAGGCAAATACACCTGTCGGTGGGTAAAGATAATAGAACCTGGGAGATGCGGGTGGCAGGTTGCTGAATCGAACTGCAGCTGCTGCCGTAAAGCGTCTCCCCCTCTTTTTCCAGCTGCTTCCATCGACCGGGGTACTCCATCCGGAACTCTTCTATCACCTGTTCCGTTGTTTTTCGGATTTCAGGATCGAGTAAGCCTAATACAAGCTCCTCCAGCAATTTATCCTCCATCCCGGAAGCCCCTTCCTTATTTCAATTTAGGATTTGAGCTCTACCACCGTAACGCCTTCTCCACCCTCGGCCGAAGTGCCGGTGCGAAAAGTGCCGACAAGCGGATGTTCCTTTAAATAGCTCCGCAAGCCCTCTTTTAACTTGCCGGTACCTTTACCGTGAATAAGATCCACCCTGTTCAGGCCGGCCCAGAGAGCGTTATCTAATAATTTGTCTACCAGCGGGCGGGCTTCGTCGAGGTTCAAACCGCGTAGATCAATTGAATTACTTATGGCCGGATCTTTCCGGACACTGTAACCCCGGATTTCTTTCCGAGCATCAGGGCCGGGTTTATCGGTATCCTTTTTCCCCGCTTCCCGAAGTTCATGAAGAGGAACATGCACTTTCATTGACCCAACCCGGACCAGCGCATCTTCGCCGGAATAAGAAACAATCTCGCCTTTTTGCCTGAGACTGCTGATGTATACATTTTTCCCTACTGAGAGATCCCCCTCCGTTAGATTAGCGCGCCCACTGTCTGTTTCATCGGCATCTGCTTCTATATCCCGGCGCAAAAGGTTTAATTCACTGCGCAGCTCTTCAGCTCCGGCTGCTGTATCCGCACCGCCACCTTTTTTTAGCGCTCTAAGTTCCCTGATTACCTTGTCAGCAGTGCTTTTTGTTTTTTTAATAATCTGCTTTGCTTCTTCACGGGCTTCTCTTAGAATATCATCACGCCGGGCCCGAAGCAGCTCACGTTCATTTTCAAGTTCTTCCATCAGCACTCCGGCCCGGTTACGATCAAACGCTGCCTGGCGGCTGTCCCGGTGGAATCGTTGTTGGTCTTCAACCAGGCTGGCTATGACCGCCTCAACCTGATCATGGGAGCGGTGAACAAAACTTTTTGCCTTCTCAAGTACATCTGCGGGCAGCCCAAGTTGTTCAGCGATATAAAAAGCATTGCTCTGGCCCGGGATACCCTGCAGCAGGCGGTATGTCGGGGCAAGGGTGTCGGGATCAAATTCCATAGCTGCATTTTGCATTTTTTCCTGTACCTGGGCAAACAACTTCAATTCATTAATATGAGTCGTCGCTACAGTCAGAGTTCCTTTAAGAGTTAGTTCGCCGAGAATGGCCATGGCAAGGGCCGATCCTTCAGATGGATCAGTTCCGGCTCCAAGTTCATCAAACAGAACCAGCGATCCCGGACCACTCTCAGCAATTGTCTCAATAATATTTTTCATATGCCCTGAAAAAGTGCTCAACGATTGGGCGATACTCTGCTCATCGCCGATATCTGCTCTTATTAATTTAAATACAGAAATCCTCGTATCTTTTCCTGCAGGCAGGTGCAGCCCGCACTGAGCCATAACAGCCATCAGACCGATTGTCTTCAGGGCCACCGTTTTTCCCCCGGTATTCGGGCCCGTGACAACAAGGGTATGAACCGGTTCACCAAGTTTAACTGTAAGCGGAACCTTTTCTCCGCTCAGCAATGGATGCACAGCGTTGTCCAGGTGGAAAAGATCTTTTTCTTCTGAGAGCAGCACAGGCTCAGAACCGTCCATATCCAGGCTGAGGCAGCCACGGGCATAAATAAAGTCAAGCTGTGCGTAAAGAGACCTGTTTTGAGCTAAATCATCCCCTGCCGAAGCTACCTGCCCGCTGAGTTGAAATAAAATACGTTCAATTTCCTGTTCTTCCTGATGCTGCAGGGACGTGAGTTCGTTTTGCATTCGGACAACAGGAAGCGGTTCTATAAACAGGGTAGCGCCGCTTGAAGACTGGTCGTGTACCACACCATCGATCTGTTGCCTGTACTCCTGTTTTATCGGTAAAACATACCGCCCTCCGCGAATCGTAACCAGTGACTCCTGCATGTAACGCCTGTAATTGGAGTTTCGCAGGTACTCATCAAGCTTATCCCTGATCTTGCTTTGGATAGAAAGTTTTTTTCGGCGCAGTGTAGAGAGCACGGCCGATGCGCTGTCCAATACATTGCCATCCTGATCAAGGGATCGTTCCAGTAATGAGGTTAACTCATTACAGGCCCTGAACAACGATACAAGCTCGGCTAAAAGAGGAAACAGGGAGCGCTGATCGGCATCTTTAAAAAAAGTCTTCCAGCGGCGTGAGGCCGTGATAAAAGACATTACCGCGGCCAGTTCCGATCCTGAGAGCATGGCCCCTTTACCGGCCCTGGATAACAACGGTTCGATATCTGTCACAGCCGAAGGATGGAAGGCATTTTTATAACAAAGCAGGCGCCCCTCGCTGGTTTCTCTTTGCTGACTTTTTATCAGAGTAAAATCTGCAGAGGGGATCAGTTGTTCCGCCATCAGGCCCCCCATGGGGCTTACCGTCAGTGAAGCCAGCTTATGCCGGATCTGACCGAACTCCAGAACCTTAATTTCCCTTTCAGTAATCACGTCAGTCAATAGCTATCTCCTTGATACAAATTTATTTCCATCGACCATAAAACGAAGCATTTTATCCTGAGCCGAAGTGATACCGATACGCAGTGTGGCAGTTACCCTGATCCGATCATCAGGTTCGCCGCTGTCCGCCAGGTACAAAGGCTTTTCCTGCAGGTTGTGCCCGTCAAAGGACTTATCTATTGCAAAAGCCTGGCATAATTTACCCGGCCCGCTGGCAAGTTCGGTTATCCCGCTGCTTATTCCACGCCGCTTTTTCATTATATCAATTCCCTCGACCGGTTCAACTGCCCTGATCAGCACCGCTTCTCCGATCCCTTCAGGCCGGGTTACCACGTTAAAACAGTAATATTTACCGTAAACAAAATATACATAAGCATTCCCCGGGGAGCCGAACATAGCCGCATTCCGCCTGGTCTTACCCCGTGAAGCGTGGCAGGCCGGATCATTAATACTCAAATATGCCTCGGTTTCAACAATTATTCCAGAAACCAGCCCTGCTTCTGTTTCCCGGCACAGGTAGCAGCCAAGCAGCGTCCGGGCCACACTCTCAGTAGCTTGGTTGAATAGATCGTTTCTCAAAGACAGCATCTGAACATCCTTTCAATCGGATAATATTCCTTTTAAAAACTCACTTAACCTTAAAAAACCGGTGTTACCCGGTTTTAAGCCTGCTGGCCCCAAACAGATCGGTTGCCGATTAAAACCTGCGCTATTCAGCCGTTTTGGTTGATATAGTAATTGAGCAGCCGGACTTTCAATTCTTCCGCTGAAGGCGTTATATAGTGATCGGCAAAGAAAGCTGCTTCCGATCCTTCCAGGGCATCCATAAAAAATTGCATCGGTATCAGAGAGACAGCAACAATTATGATATAAACAAAGACCGCTCCAACCAGGGCTCCCAGAAAACCGCCACCCAGACGATTAAAGAAGCCGATAACCGGTATACGGTTGACCCACCGGAAACCGCCGGAAAAGAAACGGAAAACTAAGCTTAAAAATAATAATAGAAGCAAAAATGTAATTACGCCGGCAATTAACTGCGGCGCCTGCTCTAGAGCCACATCAACGCCCATGTTTTGAATCACTTCGTGATGGGGACTGATATCTTCGGGATTGATATATTCGGCCAGAACCTCGCTATACCTGCGGCTGCCCCACAGGGAAAGCACAATTATTACGAAAAAACCCATGATATCAAATAACTGTTTGAACAGGCCCCGTCCAAAACCACTGATAATATGCAGTATGAAAACAATGAGCAAGCAGATATCAAGCCAGTTCATCTTCTCCACCCCGTTCATTCGGGTCCTCGTGATGAGCGCGCTTTTCCTCTTTTAGCTTTAGGAGTTCGTCAGCCAGGTTCAGTGCCGCCAGTATAGCAATTTTATGCCTGTTCATCTGGACATTCTTTTCAGCCAGGGATCGCATCAGTCGGTCGACATAGGTACCGACCTTATGCATCTCTTCAGGCGAAGAAGAACCTCTGAGGATAAATTCTTCCCCCATTATATGCACCGTTACCCTGCTTTTTTCTTTGTCCTCCATCCTATAGCCTGCCTTCCTGTCGGTGGAAAACGTTTGTCAGCATAATTCGCGATTACAATCCGAAAGTCCTGCCTGCTTAACCGCGCAGGACTGCTCCAAGGTCGAAAAGAGCCTTTTCGATATTATCCATGGCTTGATTTACTTCAGCATCGGTAAGAGTCCTTTCTTCGAGCCTGAAAGTAATGGAATAAGCCAGGCTTCGCTTACCTTCCGGTATTTGCCTGCCTTCATAAAGATCAAATAGTTTAACCTGACTGACCAGGCCGCCTCCGCCCTCTACTATAGCCCGTTCCAGCTGCAGCGCCGAGATTTCCCGTGAAACCACCAGGGCCAGATCCCTTCTAGCTGCTGGATAACGGGGCAGGGGAGCAACTCTGGGCACCGGGGACGCCAGCCTAACCAGAGTTGAAAGATCAATTTCACAAACAGTAACATTTTGGCCGATGTCCCATGCTTCAGCAACTTCCGGATGAAGCTGGCCAAGAAACCCCAGCTCCTCGCCACCGGCTGAAATCACCGCACAGCGCGTTGGATGAGAAAACGGCTCCGCACCGGGTTTAAATTCAATATTTTCGATCTGCAGTCGACTAAACAGGATCTCCAGAGCTCCCTTCAAGGTAAAGAAGTCACTATCCCCCGATGGGACGATCCAATTTGGCTCAGGGATCAAGCCTGTTGCGGCAATGGCGAGCATGACCTTTTCATCAGGCAATTCCATCATCGGTAAAGACCCGGTTTCATAAACCGACCCTATCTCAAAGAGCATCTGATTAAGTTCACGGTGGCTGAGATTATGTTGAATAACTTTCAGGATCCCCGGAAGCAGGGTAGTACGCATTACAGCCTGTTCTTCAGAAAAGGGATTGCGAACCGGAATTGCCCGCATTCTTAAATCATCTGGTGGCAACCTCAATTGAACCAGGTTCACCGGATTAATAAAAGAATAGTTTATACATTCGTAATAGCCGCCGGCTGTCAGATTAATCCTTACCTCTTTATAAAGCCGTTCTTCTATGGATTCCCGGTTCTCTAATAGCTCACCGCGAGGCAGGGAGGCTGGTACTTTGTCGTAACCGTAAAGCCGAACCACTTCTTCGGCAATATCTTCTTCCAGGGAAACATCCGCCCTTCTCAGGGGTACAGCCACCTCCAGAGGTCCGTTATCGTCCAGCCGGCTAACGCCAAATCCCAGGCTGGTCAGAATTAACCTGATTTCGCTATCCGGGATGCTTAGCCCCAGTATTTTATTAACCCGCTTCGGATCAACCAGGATCCGCTTCGGTTGAAGATCGGTTTCACCTTGATCAATGATTCCTTTTAAAACTTTTCCTCCGGCCAAATCGCATAGCAGCAGTGCAGTCCGGTTCTGGGCCCAAATTGCCGCTTCTGGATTAACGCCTTTTTCGAAACGCTGTGATGCTTCTGAAGGCAGGTTATACCGGCGGGCCGTGAGCCTGATACTGGTTGGATTAAAATTGGCAGCCTCGATCAACACTTCGCTTGTTGAATCGGTAATTTCAGTATCTTCACCACCCATAACTCCTGCTAAACCAACCGGCACCCTGCCGTCGGCTATAACAAGCGCCTCGGGATCAAGTTTCCGCTCAGTCCCATCCAGGGTAACCAGGACCTCGTTCTCTTTTGCCCTGCGGACCACGATCTCATTGTTCTTAAGCAGCCCCAGGTCAAAGGCATGGAGCGGTTGGCCAAATTCCCACATTACATAGTTGGTAATATCCACCACATTACTGATTGGGCGTATGCCTGCTTTTAGCAACCGGAGCTGCATCCATAAAGGAGATTTCCCGATAATCACTTCCCGGACAACCCGGGCGGTATAGCGGGGGCATAGATCGTTATCCACAACGGTAATTTTGATCACATCATTAATATCGGGTTCCGCTTCAGGGGTAGTCAACGGGGGCAATTTAACTTCTGCCCCGGTCAGAGCTGCGACTTCGTGGGCTACTCCGATCATGCTAAGGCAGTCAGCCCGGTTGGGAGTCAACTCCAGGTGAAGGATCGGATCGTCAAAACCGAGGACCCGGTCAACGGGTTCTCCAACAACGGCAGACTGATCGAGAATAAGAATTTCGTCTTCTCTCCCAAGATCCAGTTCCAGCTCACGGGCCGAGCAAACCATGCCTGCAGAGGAGACTCCATAGAGAACTGCTTCCTCAATCAGACGTGAACCGGGCAAAACTGCACCCGGCTTTGCCACGGCAACCTTGTCGCCTGTTTCCATATTTTTTGCTCCGCAAACGATACTTAAAATTTTATCCCCGATATCTGCATCGAGCAGCAGCAGATTACTTCTGCCGGGGTGCGGTTTTTTTGCAGTAACCCGCCCGACTACCACTCCCGGCAGTTCGGGCCCGAAACGTTCCACTGCTCCTACTTCAATGCCGGAAAGAGTGAACCGTTCAGCCAGTTCCTTTGCAGAGATACCCGGGTCGATATAATCTGAAAGCCAATCGTACGAAACACGCATAAAATATCCTCCGTTCAGTTAAACTCTCAATCAATTAAACCGGATAGTTTTACCAACCTTATAGTCACACCATGCATCTTGCGAGCACATTATTTTCTGCTTTTTGTTCAATTTAGTATTATAATTCTTTTTTTAATCAAATTGTTTCAGGAAGCGCAAATCATTCGAGAAAAAAAGCCGCAGGTCACCGATTCCATATTTAAGCATGGCAATGCGCTCCACACCCATCCCGAAAGCAAAACCGGTAACCTCACGGGGGTTGTATCCCGAGCCCTCTAAAACCCGGGGATGGACCATACCCGCACCAAGTATTTCCAACCACCCGGTATAACTGCAAACCCGGCAGCCTTCTCCGCAACACATGATGCATAATATATCTACTTCCGCACTGGGTTCTGTAAAGGGAAAGAAGCTCGGACGGAGACGAATTTTCTGCCCGTGGCCAAACATCTCCCGTACAAATAGAAGCAGGGTGCCTTTCAAATCGGCAAACGAAATATCGGTATCTATGGCAAGTCCCTCGACCTGGTGAAACATCGGGGAATGCGTGGCATCATCATCGCGCCTGTACACCTTGCCGGGGGCAATGATCCTAACCGGCAGCTTCGGGGCCAGCTTCTCCATTGTCCTAATTTGAACCGGAGAAGTGTGGGTACGCAGCAAAAAACCGGATGATATATAAAAAGAATCCTGCATATCCCTGGCAGGATGTTCAGCCGGAATATTCAAGGCTTCAAAGTTATAATACTCACTTTCAATATCGGGGCCGTGAACGACCTGAAAACCAAGCCCGATAAAAATTTCTTTAATTTCCTCCATGATCATGGTCAGGGGGTGTTTCTGACCAATTTGAACCGGCCTGCCCGGCAAAGTTACATCGATACGCTCCTTTTCCCACTGCCCCGCCTTGAGGGCATCACGGAGAGACTGTTCTTTTCGTTCTATGGTCAATTCCAATTCCTCACGAAGAGCATTGGCCTTCTGGCCGATGATCGGCCGCTCTTCGGGAGCAACGTTTCCCAGGCTTCGCAAAAGTGCAGTTAGAGCGCCTTTTTTCCCGAGAACGCCAACCTTGATCTCCTTCAACTGATCGAGGTCACTTGCTGCTTCGATTTTACTCCTTGCTTCTTTTTCGAGTTCTTTTAACTTGTCAATCAAACCTAAACACCTCCGGAAAATAAAAAATCCCTCCTATGAGGGACGAAAGATAACCTTCCGCGGTACCACCCAGCTTAGTCGCGGTGACTCACTTGGTATCGATAACGGGAATACCGTCTCCATCCTACCGGGCTTTGAGAACAAGGCCTTTCAGTGGGAAGCTCCGGAGTGAATTTCAGCGGGAAACACCGGGTTAGCTTGCAGTCTGGGGCTAATCCTCCCTGGACAGTGTCTCTTTCGGCCTACTTATCTCCTTCACTGCTTTTCAAAATAAAGATATTTGAATTATAGCACCTGTTTGCCGCATATTCAAGGCATTTAGGTCCTGCGCTGACGAATTATTTCAAAAAGTATCACTGCGGAGGCTACCGATGCATTCAGGGATTCTGTATTCCGGGCCAGTGGAATTGACACTTGTAAATCGGTCTCGGCCAGCAGCCTGTCAGAAATTCCCGATGCCTCATTCCCGACAATCAACGCTACCGGCTTACTGTAATCAACCGACCAGTAATTCTGATCCGCATCGGAGCAAGCGGCAATCACTTGAATATTATTTTCCGTTAGCTTGCTGAGCAGGTTTATGGGATCCCTGCTCATCCCGATTGGAAGAGAAAAAATTGTGCCCGCTGTGGCCCTCAGTACTTTGGGACTGTATGGGTCTGCGCTTCCGGTAGTGTAGTAGAGCGCTTCAACCCCTGCGGCTGCAGCAGTGCGAATGATCGTTCCCATATTGCCGGGATCCCGGATCCTGTCCAGAAGAAGGACCAACTCAAAAGAAGTCTCGGGAATCTTAATACTCTTTCCGGGATCAAAAGGTAAAATAGCTGCTACAGCCTGTGGTGTCTCAGTATCAGAGATCTTATTAAATAGGGGTAATGTCAGTTTAAGCTGTTTTACAGAAGGATCCAGGCTGGAGAGCCACTCTTTGCCTCCGCGTTCAAAATAGTCCCCGGTATAAAAAACTACCCTGGGAGTTAAACCGGCTTTAAGCGCTTCCCTGACCAGATTAGGTCCCTCAAGAGCTATTTGCTGCGTTGTATAGCGGTAGCGGCTGCTTTTTTGCAGCCTTTTAAATTCTTTCAACAATGGATTGTTGGGTGAGTCTACATATACTGCCGCCATCTATACCCACTCCAGCTTCTTCAGGCCTTTATTTTTACCGACAGCGACTATAACATCTTCCGCTTCTATTATATCTTCAGCAGTCGGGGTTACCAGGGTTTGTTCACCATCACTTCGCCGCAGGGCAATTATATTGACGCCGTATCTGCCCGGCAGATCCAACTTGGCCAACGATTTACCGGCCATATTCTCCGGCGCATTAACTTCTACCACACTGTAATCATCTGAGAGCTCAAAGAGGTCTATGACGGAAGGGGTATTTAAACTGTGGGCCAGTTTTTGGCCCATATCCCGTTCGGGAAAAACTACCTGGTCAATACCGATTTTTTTAAGCACCTTACCATGCAGCTCCGTCTCTGCCTTGGCGACGATCTTCCTGGCACCCAGGTCGACCAGGAGAATAGCTGTCATAATACTGGCCTGCATATCATGCCCGATAGCAAGAATCACCGCATCATAATCATCAACTCCCAGCGCTTTCAGACTGGCTTCTCCGGTTGTATCGGCTGTTGCGGCATTCGTTACCTCACTGCTGATTTTCTGGATCAGATCTTTATTTTCATCCACAACCATAACATCGTGTCCCAGCCCGTATAATGTTTTGGCGACACTAATGCCAAATAAACCGGCTCCGATTACCAGGAATTGTTTGGCCATCTTTAAACCTCCCTAAGCATTTTAACTGCCTTTCGGTATGTAAATTATTTTTACCCGATCATCAGGTTTTCCTCAGGATAGAGCAGCGCCTCATCCCGGGGCTTTCGAAGGGCCATAGCCACGAGTAAAGTCAGCGGCCCAACCCTGCCTCCAATCATGGTTACTATCAGGGCAGCCTTGCCGGGGTTGCTCAACTCCGGAGTGATCCCGGTAGTTAAACCGACGGTGCCGAAAGCAGAAATAGTTTCAAAGAGCAGGGCATGGAAAGCCTGATCTTCAAATATTGTCAATACAAATGTCATGATGAAAATCAGGCCCATACCCGCACTCATGATCGAAACCGCTCTCATGATCTGGTAGAGCGGAAAGCGGCGCTTGTAAAAGACCGGTTCCCTCCGGCCCTGGATCATGGCAATGAAGGTCATCAGCACCACCCCGAAAGTTGTCGTTTTGATTCCTCCTCCGGTAGACGTGGGCGAAGCCCCGATAAACATCAGGGCAAATAAAATGATCATGGTTGTATAACCCATGGCCCCCGTATTCAAAACACTGAAGCCTGCCGTACGCGGAGTGGTTGCCGTAAACAGGGCGCTGAACAGCTTGGTACCTAAATTCATCCCGCCCATGGTTGCGCTATTGTTGTATTCAAGTATAAATATAAAGGCAGTTCCGATCACAACCA